>CAZWZZ010000092.1:0-12674 GCA_964638395.1 uncultured Caldilineaceae bacterium | reverse complement strand
TTTTTCGTTTTACGACCTACGCTTCAACTCCGGCCCTTGGCGTTAAAAACGCCCATAATCTCATCGATGACCCGCTCCCGTTCGTTGGGATCATCGCCCCGAATGGCGGTGGTGACGCAGGTGTGCAGGTGGCGGTCCAGCACCAGGCCGCTCACTTTTTGCAGAGCCGATTGGATGGCCTGAATCTGGTTGACGATGTCGATACAGTAGGCCTCCTCTTCGACCATCTTTTCCACGCCCTGAACGTGCCCTTTGATGCTCCGCAGCCGGTTGACGATTTTTTTGGTTTCTTCATTATTCATCTTGACACGACCTTTCTCGCTTCCTTACCCCACCCCCTGGGGGGAGGGGTATCTATGGAAAAGAATAGCACATATTTTTAAGATTGTCAAACAGCTATGTTTCAAGGAAGCTGGTCTCCAGCCTCCACGAACGGCGGAGCGGCTATCTCAGGACGGTTCAGAAACTATTCGACGGCCAGAGTAACCCGACCCAACTCGAAAAAAGGTGACTCCATGTGACCAACGTCCTGCCCCATCCACCGTCCCCGAAGTTTGAACGAACCGGACGGAACCTCTGCGGGAATGGGCAACGTCAGCCGATCCTGGAGCCAATACGCGGCGGGCCAGCGGGAGGTTGGCCATTCCCCGGCCATTGGGTCGAGCCGGGCCAGAGCGTAAGCCGGGGTTTCCGGGTCATTCTCCGTATCAACCAGGAAAAATTCCAGGTGGTAGTCGTGGTTGGGCGGCTGCAACACCTGCCAATGAAAGATCAGGGACAGCGCCTCGCTGGGGCGGGCCGTGCGCCGGTCGAGTTGATAGCCCCGCAGGGCAATTTGTGGCTCAAGCGCGGCGGAGGGAACGGTGGCGGTGATGGGTGTCGGGTTGGGCAACCGTTCCGCTTCGATTTGGCCCGGTGTCTCGGCCAATTGCCCCGGCAACGTTTCTAAGGTGACGACCGTTTCCCCCCCGGCTGTCGGCAGGGATGTCCGCTGGCGGCGGTCTACAACCTCTACGGTCAGATCAAACAGGCGGGGCGGCAAATCGGCCGGTAGCCGGAGCGTTAGCCGTTGCATGGCCCGCACGCCCGGCTGCCAATCGCCGGGAGCGTAGCCGTTACCGTCCGTCTCCACCCAGATGTGCCCCTGCCGGTCGCGGAGACGAACCAGAAATGTATAATCAGCGCCGGGGGGCAGCCTCCGCAACGCTTGCCAGCCCAGCAGCAGTTCAAGCTGGCCCCCGCTCTCTATCCGGCCCTGCGTTTGATAGCCCAACAGCAGCAAATCATCGTTGACGTTGACGTTCAAGCTATTTTCAGAGGGAAAGGTTGACAACCAGGCCGCGTTGAGAGCCGCTGCGTCCGGCAGATGGTACAATGTATAGGAATTATCCGTTGTCGTTGCTTCCATTTCTTCAAGAAAAGGTTGCCAGGGGGGGGCGACCGGGGCCGACATCGAGAAGAAATAGCTCGGCTCCAGGCCACTTTCCGGCGGCGGAAAGGCGAAACTCTGGCGACCGTCGAACCAGATGGCGAAGGGGGGCTGCCCCTGAAAATGGAGCGTGAGCCGGAAGGGGTCTAAATCGCGGTAATATTCGGCGGAAATGGCCGGGAAATCCCCCTCGGTCTCCTGCTTGAGTTGCCGGGCGATGGCGGCAATATCGGCCCCGTAAATGTAGCGGGCTTCGGGAGCCGTCGCCCACCGCCAAAAGTAGTCGTAGCCGGTGTGGAGCGTCGTGAAAAATAGGAGGAGGAGAATGGCGATGGGGACAATGCGCCCCCCTAGCCCCCCAAAGGGGGGAACTGTTGTTTTTTGGTCGGGGGGATTTGACCTAACATATTTTACCCTCCCATCGGAAGCAAGTTTTGTTTTTTCTCCCCCCGTTGGGGGGACGGGGGGGCGTAAGCGATCAACAAAATAATCCAGCCCCACCGCCCAGCCAATATAGACGACCGGCAGAGCGCCAATCGTGCGTAGAAAATGGGGGCTGTCATCGGTGATAAAATCGGGCAGGAGCATAAAAAAGCCCCAGATAAACAGCAAGGCCGCCGGGCCGGCCACATCCGGCGAGCGGGGCAGCCGCAACAGCAGGATAATCAGCCCGGCATAAAAGAAAAAGCCGTTGAGCCAATCGAACAGCGGGCGCTGATCCAGGTTGTAGCGGTCGGTTTCATCCCCCCGAAAGGTAAACATGCCCAGCGTCAGGAACGTACTCTCCAGGGTGGGGCCGACCTCGCCGTTCATTAGATGGGGGATGGTGGTCACCTGATCGGCTCGACGGGTGAAACTGTCGGCGTTTTGCCAATAGTAGGCGGCCAGCGGCGTAAAGATGAGGGTCAACAGGCCCAGAGTCAGCAGCAAGCCCAGCCAGTGGAGCCGCCTGATCTGGCCTCGAAGTAGTTGGTAACCAAAAATGCCGACCAGGATGAAGGGCAGAAAGCGGCTGGAGAGGTAGGTGTACATCGTCACCCCGGCGGTTAAGCCGCTCAGCACAAAAAAAGTGTAGGGGAGCCAAAATTGGCCGGGGCGGGAGGAGGATTTCAACCCGCGCCAGAAGAAGTAGAGAGTCAACAGAAGCAAGGGCGGCAGGGTCACGGCTCGTAAAGTCAGACGGCTGACAAAGATGGCCCAGAATGAGATAGCGATGCCGGCCATCGCCAGCAGAGCCACCCGCCGATTGAAGAGGCGGGCCGCCACGGGGTAGACCAGGACGACAGTCAGCAAGCCGCAGAAGACATTGACCAGGCGGAGGGAGATAGGCCGGATGCCAAAGAAGGAAAAGGCGACCGCCTCCAAATAAATAATCAGCGGTTCGATGCCTTTGTTGATTTCAAAGAAGATGCGGCGCTGCCCCTCAAGGACGTCGATGGCGGTCACGCCGTTGTAGGCTTCATCGTGGGACAGGCCGGGGGGCAGCGTATCGAGGGCAATAATCCGCAGGGCGAAGGCGATCAGCAAAATAAGGACGGCCAGCAGGTTTCGTTTGAGCCGGGGGCTGACGGCCATCCCGTTATGGTCGCCAGGCAGGGGTCTGTTCATCGCGGCTGGGCGTTTGGGTCAAATTTTCGATGCTCAACGTATCGAGGGTGGTAGAAAAAATATCCCAGTTCCCTTCCCGGTTCGAGTAAAAAACGATAGATTGGCCATCGGGTGCCCAGGTGGGGCCGTGGTCATCGGCTAAGGAGATATTGGTGATGTTGCGGGCGGGCGTGGTGCCGTTGCTGGCCACCACGTAAATTTCCACGTTCCCGTCCCGGCTACTCTCAAAAGCGAGCTGCGAGCCATCCGGCGACCAGGCGGGCGACAGGTCGTTGGCCGGATGCGTGGTGATCTGGCGAATGTCGGTCCCGTCGGCAGCCATCGTGTAGATGTCCCAGTTGCCGCTGGCCTTGCTGTTGAAAGCAAAGCGGCTTCCATCCGGCGACCACTCCGGCGAGATATTGCCGTTGCCATCGTTGGTCAACTGCACCATATTTTCGCGGCAACTCTCCGGAAGCTCGAAGCAGGCGGTATCGACCATAAAAATTTCCCAACTGCCCTGCCGGAATGAGGAAAAGGCCAGTTGCGAGCCGTCCGGCGACCAGGCCGGTGTCCAATCGTCAGCCGGATGGCGGGTGATGTTGACCGTGTCGCCGCTGTCGAGGTCGGTGATATAAATTTCCCGGTTCCCGTCGCGGCGGGAAACGATAGCAATGCGGCGGCCATCCGGCGACCAAATCGGAGCCGTATCATCCAGCCCCTCGGTCGAAAGGACCGTCTCGCCGCTACCGTCGGCGTTCATCACGTACACCTGCCAACTTTCGTCGATGCCCCGGGCCATATAGGCGATGGAGGGCAAGGTACGGGCCACGACCAGAGCCGGCGTGGGCGTATCCGGCGGGGGGGGGGAGGTCGGGGTGGGAGGGGCTGTTTCTTCCACGGGAGTTTCCGGGTCGGCCTCGGCGGGTGGCTCGGCGGCAATCTCAGGCGTTGGGGTTCCCCACAGGGCAGCGGGCACATCGAAAAAGGCGAAAACGGCTCCGGTTGACAGAATACAGAGCAAGCCAACGACCCCCATCACCGTCAGCCACAGCAAGCGCCGCTGACGGACGCGGCTGGGCCGGTGGGTGGCAATCGGGGGGCTGGAGGCCTTTACTTTTTTAACATCGAGCTTGGCCTGGGCCGCTAATTTAGACCACTCCACCTCGCGTAGTACCTGGGCCGGTTGGGTATGCTCCCGCAGCCAAAAGCGCAACAATTCGACGTGAAAACGGTAACTGACGGCCCCCATCTTGACCAACACGCCTCGCTCGGCCAGGGTATCCAGGGCATCGACGATGATTTGGGGCACGACGGCGTCATCCTGGTTTTGGAGGAAACGGACGATTTCCTGCTGCATCATCGGGCCATGTTTGCCCTGCATGGCGGCCATACTGGCTAATACAGCCCGCTCGACCCAACTGGACTCGTCCCATATCTGCTTGAACGGCTCAATAGGCGCGGCCAGAATCTCGGCCAGAGCCGCATCGAAGTCACGCTGGTTGACCCATCCATCATGGACTTGCCGGTTGAGCAAGGTATGGCAAAACAGGGTCAAATAGTAGGGATGGTGGGAGTTGATTTCGGCAATGCGCCGGGTGATGCCGTAATCAAAGCGGAGGATGTTTTTGACCGGCAACGTAATCATATTGACCGAGGCATCCGGCGGCAATTTGTTCAGATGAAAGGTCGGGGCGCTATCGAGCAGCGGGTGGCGAACCCGCTTCAATTTATCCTGGTTGAGGCTAAAGATGAGATGCAGAGCGGGGCATTCATCCAAAATGGGCATAAAGGCCGATAAAAAGGTAGAAACCAGGGCCAAATCCTCATTGACCAGAAAATGCAAATCGTCGATATACAGCAGGAGTTTTTTCTCTGCCAGGCGGCCACAAGCCTGCGTCAGCAGTTCACGCAGAGCTTGGGTCGTGGGAGGTAAATAAGTCGTCGATTGTTGGGAAGGGATCAGGTCGTGGAGGGCTAATTGGGGCGAGAGTTGTTCGATAAGGGGCTGTAAAATAGCATCAATCGTAGGCTGGTCATCTTCGTTTTGGGTCGATGGTCGCGTATGCTGTTTGACCTGGCGCAGGGCAGGGGCTAACGAGGGGGGTAGAAAAACCGAAACGGTGATCGTTTGCGGCATAGATTGGAGGGCGGCCACGTGTTTGATGAAGGAGGTTTTACCGACCAGCGGTTGGGCGCTTAGAATCAGGACACGGGCGTTGGATTGAATTTGTAGCTCAACCCAATCGACGGCATCCTGACGACCAAACAGCATAGCCGGGTCGGCCACGGGCGTACCCGGATGGTATGGATTCGTTATCTCAGTCAACATTGTCACTCCGTCGTTCGCAGAACGGTCGATAATCAGTAGACCGCAGCACCCTTCGATACAACCTTCGTGCCTCGGTTTACTCAGGATGCTGAGGAGTACGGATAATTTATGCGTAACGAAGTGGGCATTATACCATTGAGTGGCGATGAATGGAAAAATCGGTAGACCGCAGCACCCTTCGATACAACCTTGTGCCTCGGTTTACTCAGGATGCCTACGGTCTACTGAAAATAGGAATCCACGAAAATCAGGCGGTTTTTTCACCCAGTAACAAGCGGATGGTGGCCCCTTCCTCGGTGACAACCTGCCATTCGGCCTCGAACCCATGCTCGGAGAGAAGGGCCAGCGGTTGAGCCGGAGGAATACGCCGCTGGTTGGTAATGTCATAGAGCCAGTCGATGAAGGGGCGTATAGGCCACGGTCCTCGCAATTCACCCTCGGCCACGATCACCAGACGACCGGAGTCGGACAGAACCCGGTAAACCTCGGCCAGGGTTTCCGCTTGCAACATATAATCGGAGGGAAAGGTGGCGACGACGGTCTCGAAGTGGTTGGCGGGAAAGGGTAGACATTGGGCCTGTCCCCGGCCGAGGGGCAGCGGATACCCCTGGCGGCGCAGTCGATTACCGGCGATGCGGGCCATATAAGGGGACAGGTCGATGCCGACCGGTCGATGCCCGGCCTCGACCATATCCAAGAAGAAGCCGCCGGTGCCGTAGGCCAGCTCCAGGACCGGCCCCGGCTGCAAAAATTTTAGGGCTATCCGTCGCCAGGCTGCCCACTGCCCAAAGGAGACCGACCAGGCCACCCAATCATACGTCCAGGCCAGATGATTGTAGAGCAGATAGAAGCCGAGTTTGATGAACCAAACGGGTAAACGCATAATCTGATCGCTCACACAAGGACACGCAATTTGTCGGGAAATATTTGATAGTTGATCTCGGTCGCTTCCTCGTCAAAAACCTCACCATCGGCCTGGATGGGCGTCGGCGGGGAGCAAGTGATCGACAATGTTGTGGTGCGGGCGTAGGTCACGCCTTTTTGATGAATATGGCTGCCGGTGAAGGTTCTGGGCAGCAAGGTTAGCAGTCGCCAACGGCTCATCCGGCCACCGTAGATGAAATCGAGCAGGCCATCATCCGGTTCGGCGTTGGGCGTCATATAGAATGCGCCCCCCGTCCGGCGACTGTTCCCGACGGAGACGAGGATCACCGGGCCGTCGTAGCCTCCCCCATCCCACCGCAGGGTCATCTGCCAAAAATTGGCCCTGATGATGCCTTTGATAGCGGCGGCGATGTAACGCACATTCCCTTTCAGCCAACGCATCTCCTCGTGTATCAACGTCACCACCGGTTCCAGACCAATGGCCGAGTTGTTGACAAAATAACGACCGTTGACCTGGCCCACATCGATCAGCCGGGTTTGGTTGGCCGCGAGCCGGTGGGCGGCGGCCTGAATATTCAGGGGCAAATCCAACATTGTGGCCAAATCGTTGGCCGTGCCCGTCGGTAAAATTCCCAGCGGTCCTACGGTCTCGGCCTCGTGCCGCATCAGGCCGTTGACCACCTCGTTGATTGTGCCATCCCCCCCCGCCGCCACGACCACAGGCCACGCCTCTTGGGCCGCCTGAGCGGCCAATTCGACGCCGTGGCCCGGTGCTTCGGTCATTTGGAGATCAAAGTCGATCTGGGCCGACCGCAGCGCCTTCTCAACCCTGGCCAACTTTTCCTTCTTTGTCCACCGCCCCCCAAAAGGGTTGAGGATCACTTTGGCCCATTGCTTCACGGTATACCGTTGTCCGTCTTGAGATTCAATCTGCTGAGTCCACTGCAATTAAAAAGGCCGTGCGGCATTAAGCACATTACCGACGGCCTTTGCTCAAAAATTAGACGAAATTTTTCAAGCCAATTCACACAGAGAGTACGCCCACCGCTTTACCGGCCTCTTCAAAAACATTCATCGCCTGTTCGATTTCGTCCAGGGTATGACCCGCCGTCACGTTGGCCCGAAGACGGCTGGTTCCGGCCGGAACAGCCGGGGAGACGACCGGCAGCACAAAAATATCCTGCTCTTGAGCCAATTTGGCCATCATCCAGGCCCGCTCATCATCGCCGGTAATAATCGGCACGATGGGGGTTTCGCTATTCAGCGTATTGAACCCCCGCTCCTGTAACCCGTTGATGAAATAGTTGACATTGCCCTGGAGGGTTCTGACCCGCTCCGGCTCCTGTTCGATCACCTCGAAGGAGGCTTGGGCGGCAGCGGCGGCGGCGGGGGGCAGAGCGGCAGAAAAGATGAAGGCCCGAATGCCGTGGCGCAGATAGGTGATGAGTTCCGAACTGCCGGCAATGTACCCACCAACGCTGGGGATGGCCTTGCTCAACGTGCCCATCTGGATGTCGATCTCGCTGCCATCCATGCCGAAATGTTCGGTGATTCCCCGGCCTGTTTCCCCCAGGACGCCAACCGAGTGGGCTTCATCCACCATCAGCAGGGCATCATATTTGCGACAGAGGCGGACCACTTCCGGGAGGTTGATGATGTCGCCATCCATGCTAAAGACGGAATCGACGACGACCAATTTACCGGCCTTCTTCGGAGCTTCCGTGAGCGCTTTCTCCAGGGATTCCATATCATTATGCTCGAAGCGAATAAACTTGGAGCGGGAGAGCAGGCAGCCGTCCACAATACTGGCGTGATTCAGCTTATCGGAAATGACGACATCATTCCGCCCCAGCAAGGCGGCGATGGTCCCCAGGTTGGTCACGTAGCCACTCGACAGGGCGATAGCATCTTCCGTTTTTTTGAAGCGGGCAATGGTTTGTTCCAGCTCGACATGAATGCGCGTCGTTCCGGCCAAAATACGCACCCCGTGCGTCCCCGACCCAAAATTTTTCAGGGCGGTTTCGGCCGCCGCCTGAATTTTAGGATGCCCCAAAAGATTGAGATACCCATAGGAAGCAAATTGTAGCATGCGGCGACCGTCGATGGTGACGTGCATGCCATCGATGGCATCGGCCGGTTGTAGGTATAAATACAACTCCTGCTCTTTGGCCGAACGCACTCGTTCGTTCATCTGCTTGATGCGCCAGGCAATCGGGTTATCGTTCTTACCGTTTCTTGCTAAGTTCATAAGTTTTGCTCTCTCGATGCCGCTGAGAGTCCTCTATATTATTTAATGATTGTTTGTGGGATTTTATAGACTGGTGGGGCAGTATAACATTGGGCCTATGATTTGCAAAATAAGGCACAAATCCAAACTATACGTCGAAACCCAAGCCACGCTCTTTCAGGCTGATGAATCGTTGATGGCCGATAACGATATGGTCAAGCACCTCAATACCTAGCAGCATCCCGGCCTCGACCACAGAACGGGTCACCTGGACATCTTCGGGGGACGGGGTTGGATCGCCGGAGGGATGGTTGTGGGCCATAATCAAGGCCGTCGCATTTTCCCGGACGGCATCCCGAAAAATTTCCGAAACACGCACAATCGAGCTGTTGACATTGCCCACATAAACGGTAGGGCTGGCTAAAACCCGATTCTTGGTGTCGAGCAGGAGAGTCCGCAGATTTTCCTGCTCCAAGCCGCCCATCTCTAACATCAACATATTGGCTGCATCCATCGGCGAGGTGATTTGAGGGCGAGCGTCGGGGGAAGTCAACAGTAACCGACGCCCCAATTCGAGGGCCGCCTTGAGTTGCGCCGTCTTTGCCGTGCTAACACCTTTGACACGAGTTAAATCGCTAAAGCTCGCTTTGGCCACCCCGTCCAACCCGCCAAACTCAGTTAGCAAACGGGTTCCCAGAGCCACGGCGTTCTCGCCCTGTCGCCCCACTCGGAGCAGGATGGCCAACAGTTCCGCGTTCGATAGCGCCGCCGCGCCATAATATTGCAACCGTTCCCGAGGTCGTTCTCCCAACGGCATATCTCGAATTGTGGGATTGTAAAATTGCGGTGAGTCAGCCGGCATCGTGCCTCTTTGCGTAATTTTCTAATACATATGGGCTTCGAGGCAGGTGACGCCGCCGGAACCAACAGCCGCGCTATGCCGGATACCGGCCGGAACTTCGAGCCTATCTCCTGCTTTCAGGGTATAAGATTTGCTGCGGGTCGGGAAGTCAAAATTAATGCTCCCCTCGACCACATACAATACCTTGTGATAGCCGTGTGTATGACCGGGATAGACATCATTGGGGTCATTTGACCAACTGTAAACTTTCAACTGCTCCTCGGCCAATATCTCACGAAGCGCCTCTTCGGAAGGGGAGGTATCGTCAGTCCAGGCAATCATCTTTAGTTCCACACTGTTCTCCTGTACAAAACTTTTTTAACACAAATTTGATGTATTTTACTGCCTTGATGACATATCGTCAACCACAGCGTATCTTTTTGTAGCAATTCCAAATTTGGCCGCGCCCGGCCCGGAGCGCAGCGTGGTCATAACCGGCGGCACGGTGAGGGACAGCGTCGAGAATGACGCCGCCACGGTCGAGGCGCTGGGGGTGGTGATGGCGGGGGAGCGGTGGGGTGGGGAGTGAGTTGAAAAAACGCTACAAAACGTATCATTTCAAGGGGCGAAATACCTATAATTTGCAACCTGATACGTTACGGGTTACAATGCCGTTGTGATAAAAGAGTTCAAGCATAAAGGTTTAGAAAAGTTCTTCTTGACCGGTTCCAAAGCAGGTATCCAGGCTGCTCACGCCAAAAAGTTGCGACTTATTCTGGGTAGACTAAACGCCTCAACAAGCCCCCGCGATATGAATTTGCCGGGCCTCCATTTGCACGAGTTGAAAGGTGAGCGGCAAGGCACCTGGTCTGTGCGAGTCAGTGGCAACTGGCGAGTAACCTTCAAATTTGAGGGGGCCGATGCCATCACGGTCAATTATGAAGATTACCATTGAAGTCGAAGTTATTGAAGTAAGGTGATTGAAATGATGCAGATGTTTGATCCTCCCCACCCCGGAGAAATCATTAAAGAGCTATGTTTAGAACCGTTGGATTTGACGGTGACCCGAGCCGCCGCAGCCTTGGGCGTCAGTCGCAAAACCTTATCGGCGATAGTCAATGGCCGAGCGGGAATTAGCCCCGAAATGGCCATCCGGCTGTCGATGGCGTTTGACACGTCGGCTGAAAGCTGGCTCAACCAGCAGATGCAGTATGATTTGTGGCTGGCCAGACAACGGCAAGACGAGTTCAACGTGGAACGCCTGCAAGCGGCCTGACAGCCTGAACAGCGGGCTGCTGTCTGGTGACAGGATTTCACCTCTAAATTCAAATGACTGGAGAAAACGAAATGGAAGCAACCATCCAAAGCATCAACCTGATTTCTACTGATCCAAATATCCGCAATGGACGGCCCTGCATAGCAGGCGCTTCTATTGAAGTCTCGGTTATTGTCGTTGCCAAAATCGTTCAGGGGCTGGAACCGGATGAAATCGCCGCCGATTATGACCTCTCGCTGTCTCAGGTCTATGCGGCGCTGGCCTATTACTATGAAAATAAACAGGCCATTGATGCCTCGATTAGTGAACGTCGTCAATTGGCTCAAAAAATGAAGGAAGACCGGGTTGGAAGCCGCCATATTAACAGAAATGCAAAGAGCGCAAGCCGGGGAGGTGCGATGATGGCTCATTCAAGCGTTGCCGATTTGACGATAGATGAATTCAAAGATTTGATTAAGGAAGTCGTGTCTCAAACCATATTAGAAATGTTGGGCGACCCCGATGAAGGGTTAGAATTGCGTGATGAGATACGGGACAGGCTGCGTCGCTCATTGGCGGCTACCCCGACGTTTGATTTTCTCGACGACCCTGAAGAGGACATCTATTCTGTGACGGATGGAGAGCCTTTCCGTAACGAAGTATGAATTTGACCGAAGCCCGCGCCCGGCCCGGAGCGCAGCGGGGTCATAACCGGCGGCGCGGTGAGGGGCAGCGTCGAGAATGACGCCGCCACGGTCGAGGCGCTGGGGGTGGTGATGGCGGGGGGGCGGTGGGGTGGTGATTTGGGGGAGGTGTTGAGGTTTCGGCAAAATTTTATGTGGAAACATTTGCCACTTGCCATTGTGTTTCCCCAGTGATACAATAATTGTATCTTTTTTGTAGATACATCGACTATGTACGGAGCGTGAAAAATGATGCAAGCCCGTATTCAAAAATGGGGGAATAGTCTCGCTATTCGTATCCCTAAACCCTTTGCTATGGAGGTTGGGTTGGAACAAAATTCTCTGGTGGTCGTTTCGGTTTCGGAGGGCAAACTTGTCTTGGAGCCGGTCAAATCTTCCTATTCGCTTGACGACTTATTAGCCGGTGTCACTAAAGATAATTTGCACCAGGAAATTGAGACGGGGCCGCCCGCCGGCAACGAGACTTGGTAAGCCGATGGCTTATATTCCTGAACGGGGTGATGTGGTGTGGATTAGTTTCAACCCTCAAGCCGGACACGAACAAGCCGACCGCCGACCCGCCGTTGTCTTGTCACCGCAGGCTTACAATGGAAAAGTAGGGTTAGCCATATTGTGCCCCATTACGAATCAGAGCAAAGGCTATCCCTTTGAAGTGGCCTTACCCAAAGCAGCCGATGTGACCGGAGTGATCCTGTCGGATCAGGTCAAGAGTTTGGATTGGCGGGTTAGAAAAGCTGAATTCAAAACGTCGCTGCCGGAAGAAGTCATTGACGACGTGTTAGCGAAACTGGGGACGTTGTTGGAGTGATGCAAAATTCCAATGACCGGAGAAAACGAAATGGAAGCAACCATACAAAGCATCAACCTGATTTCTACCGATCCAAATATCCGTAATGGACGGCCCTGCATAGCAGGCACTTCTATTGAGGTCTCCGTCATCGTCATTGCCAAAATCGTTCAGGGGTTGGAGCCGGATGAGATCGCCGCCGACTATGACCTCTCCCTATCTCAGGTCTATGCGGCGCTGGCCTACTACTACGAAAACAAACAGGCCATTGATGCCTCGATCAATGAACGGCGTCAATTGGCCCAAAAAATGAAGGAAGACCGGGTTGGAAGCCGCCACAAGACCTGTCAGGTTTTCAAAATCGCTTTTGGATGAAAATCTATGGTCAGATGGAAAGTTTGGGGCTTTGAACGTCACCTTCGGAAACCTGACAGGTCTGGCCCGCGAACCCGCCCCATCGCCGAGGCTTTGGCCGCAGCCCGCACCCGGCCCGGAGCGCAGCGGGTGCATAACCGGCGGCGCGGTGAGGAGCAGCGTCGAGAATGACGCCGCCACGGTCGAGGCGGTGGGGGTGATGATGGCGGGGGAGAGGCGGGGAGTGAGTGGTCAGTGATTTTCGTTTGGTGG
>CAZWZZ010000091.1:0-12689 GCA_964638395.1 uncultured Caldilineaceae bacterium | reverse complement strand
AATCGTTCCCACATTCACGTGGGTCTTATCTCTTACAAATGTTTCTTTTGACATTAATACAGTCTCCTCGACTTAATTTAACAAGATTAACGTAAAAGCAGTTATCGTAGAAAGCAGGCAGTAAGGAGACGCTTACTGCCTGCCGTTTTACATGGAGGGGGACGGATTCGAACCGCCGAAGCATTACGCAGCTGATTTACAGTCAGCCCCCTTTAGCCACTCGGGCACCCCTCCATTTTTTAACTTAAAAACACGACGCTACAGCGCCGCGTTGATTGGAAGTATACTGATAACATTTTAAGAGTCAAATCTCGTTAAAAGTTTTAATCGCCCCCTCTAAAATCCCCGCGTTCGCCATATTTCGTAGAGGATTAGGCTACAGGCCACCGAAGCGTTCAACGACTCGATGTGCCCTCGCATTGGCAACTTGATCAGAAAATCACAGGTTTCCCTCACCAGGCGACTCATTCCTTTGCCCTCGCTACCGACGACGACAGCGATAGCCCCCCCTAACTTCGCTTCATTATAGATAATCGCTTCCGGGGTATCTTCCAGCCCGACGACCCACACATTCTCCTGTTTGAGATTTTTTAAGGTTCGCACCACATTTGACACCTGAGCCACATACATATGCTCAACCGCCCCGGCTGAGGCGCTAACCACCGTCGCGGTGACACCGACCGACCGTTTTTTGGGGATGACCACCCCGTGAACCCCCACGATTTCCGCCGTCCGCAGAATGGCTCCAAAGTTATGGGGGTCTTCGATGTGATCCAGGGCGATGATAAAAGGCGGTTCGTTCCGTTTTCCGGCCTGCCCCAACAGATCGTCGATCTCAACCAGGGGATAACGGCCGACCTCTAAAATAACCCCCTGGTGATTTTTAGCCAGTTTGTCGAGATGACCGCGTGGCGCACGCCGGACGGGGACATCGATGGCGCGGGCCAGATTCGTGATTTCGGTGATGATCGCCGCCGCGCCAACATTATCAGCCAGCATCACCCTGTGTACGTGTCGTCGCCGCGCCCGCAAGCACTCCCGGGCCACATTGCGACCATAGAGTATTTCCATACCTTACACCGTTCCATAGAAAAATGCGCCCGGAAAATCAGGCTCAGCTTGCTTTTGCTTACCGCTCCAAGCCTTGATGTCGATGCGATACACGCTCGTCCGCTTCAACTCCTCCGGCACGACGGGCCGGTAATCGACGCCCCGCTCTAAATGGGGGAAATATTTATCCAGCAGTAAATGCAACACCCGCGTTGCCTCGGCCTCCTCCTCGATAATACTACCCCGGCCAAAAACAATCACGCCGCTATACTCCACGCTAAATTCCAGAGCCACCTCGGCCGGCAGCAGCCGGCCCATTTCGCTGACGCTGAAACAGACCTTGTCCTCAGTCGCCACATTCGCTTGCGTCCGCCCCACGCGGGCCGTATGCAGATAGATGGCGTGGTCCGCTTCATCATAAACAAACAGGTTTTGGTTGGCAAAAGGCTGGCCGTCGTGGACAGTAGCCAGCACGCCGTAGGCAGCCTCCTTGAGAAAGGTTCGAATCCAAGTCTCATCATCGACCGCCCGATCCGCTCGACGGACGTGATTGATCGGTAAGGTGGTGTAATCTTTTGGCATTGTAACATTCTCCTTTGATTATTTTTTATTTGAGCCGGTCAAAGCCGTGACCAGCCCCAGCGTGATAAACACCGTCCCGGCGAAATACCGTTGAGCGCGTAAGAAACGCAGGTTATCCCGGAGCCAATGGCCGATTGACCCCGCTAACAGCGCGTACAGCCCATCGCTGACGATGCCCAAGAGCATCATAATCAGGCCCAGAAAGAAAACCTGTAAGGCCACGCTCCCCCGCGACACATCGACAAATTGGGGCAGAAAAGCAAAGAAGAAGAGGGCCGTTTTGGGATTGAGCATGTTGACCAGCACGCCCTGGTAAAAAATACGGGACAGCTTTTGTGACTCCGGCGTACTGATCTTAACGGCTTGCTCCGGGGTCAGGAGGCGTTGTATGCCCAGATAGATGAGATAAGCCGCTCCAAGATATTTGACCACATTGAAAGCCAGGGCCGAGGAGACCAACAAAGCCGACACGCCCAATGCGGCCGCCGCGATGTGAAACAACGTACCCACGCCAATGCCCAACGTCGAAACGATCCCGGCCCAACGGCCCTGGTCGATGCTACGGGCCACGATGTACAACACAGCCGGGCCAGGCGTCACCAACAACACTAACACCGCTGCGACAAAAACCAATAACGTTGAATAATCTAACATTTGACTTCCCCCTCGACCTACGACTTATCCACTTTGGGCAGGGTAATGCCCCGCTGCTTCTGATACTTCCCCTTTTTATCGGCATACGACACCCGACACTCCTCGTCGGCCTGAAAGAAAATGACCTGGGCGATGCCTTCGTTGGCGTAGATACGGGCCGGCAGAGGGGTGGTGTTTGAGATTTCGATGGTGACGTACCCCTCCCACTCCGGCTCGAAGGGAGTGACATTCACGATTATGCCGCAGCGCGCGTATGTCGAATTATGGACAAACATATCATTGGCGATAAAATTGTGGGTGCCGGGAACAGTCAAATCATAGACGCTTTCCTCGCCAACGTACTCGATTGTTTTGACAACATCCCAAATCGGCCCCTCAAGCAGCATCTTGAGCGTTTGGTCCCCTGTGCCACTGGCCACTAAGTCAACATATTTATAGGGCACAGATTGGTTCGGTTGTGTACGCAGGACACCGAGGCTGCGTAGGCTACGGCCACTTTGCGAGGCCGCTTGA
The DNA here is from genome assembly GCA_964638395.1 of uncultured Caldilineaceae bacterium. GTDB lineage: Bacteria > Chloroflexota > Anaerolineae > 4572-78 > J111 > CAZWZZ01. Next base: position 9,890 of record CAZWZZ010000091.1, on the reverse strand, counting down.
CGCAACAATTCCCAACCATCTTTTGGTAAGGTGTCAAAATTGCTTCGTCGCAGAGTCGGATATTTTTGTAGCAATAAAGGCAAAATATCTTCCTCCAGCCTGACCTGTTTTTCCGAACCGGGCCAAAATCCGATTTGTTCGGCAAAACGATGGATTTGCTCTCTATCGGTTATTTGAATACGATAGGCCGTGGTTCCAACTTGAGTTTGCTTTTCACGTATCAAAGAGACAATTCCAAAACGGAGAAGCAAATGGTGTACATCCTCAATCAATCGCCGTGAATTAGAATAATATTCCAGAAAAAATCCATCCCCGGAAGAATACACGGAACCATCGCCAGAGAACAGCGCCCGTAAAAACAAGACCACAGCCTCTCGTGGTGCGGTAAATATAGCTTGGGGCACAAACTTTTGGTCAGTCGGAATGGTCAGGCCATACGTTTCTAGCCATTCGGTGGCTCGATTGCGGGTCATAATCCCACCCCGTCCCACCCGATTCACGAGTCGATACCCATAGTTCCCTTTATCACTGACCTGCCCGCTCAAGCCTTCTTCAACGCACTGCTTCAGTAAGTCAACGAGAACGGGATCATTGGAGGTAAAGGTCGGGCTGTGTCCCGGTGTACTGCATTGACCTTCCGCAATCATAAGCCCTAACAAGACAGCTTCCCACTCAGGTAGAGGGGTTTTGCCAAAAACAGGAATTTCTCGAGGAACAGCGATCCGATCACCTGGCTGTAAATCAGCCAGAGATGTCCATCCCGATAACTGTCGAAATGGGTGGTTAGCTGTGGCCCGGATTTTAAGCCCCATATTGGTCGTCAGTTCATAGACCGGCTTAACGCCGTTAGGGATAAAATCAGAAACTGGAGCATCCTCCGACCGCCAATTATTCATTGTTATCGTCTTTTTTAGCTGAACAGCCTCCGAGATAGGCATATAGGCCCCGGTTTCTGCATCAACAACCCTGGCATCTCCGGCCAGGCACTTACCCAAACAAATCGTCAGAACATCGCGAGGAATCCGAAAATATTCAATCGTGCGGGCCAGGGCGAAGGAGTTGGGCGGCACGGTGCAAATATCCCCTTTGAACTCGACAAAAGAGCGGCTGTCGAACTGTTTGGGATCGACGACGGTGTTGTTGACGTTGGTAAAAATCTTGAACTCATCGCTGACCCGAATATCATAACCGTAGGAGGAGACGCCGTAGGAAATGACCCCCTCTTTGACCTGGTTGGCCTCGAACGGTTCGATCATGCCCTGCTCCAGGGCCATTTTTTCTATCCAATGATCCGGTTTAATGCTCATATACACCTCTCCAAAGCGTTAAATTTTGAAACTCCCTTAATCTTTGCGGCCCCAATCAATTTCCATTACTTGAATCCCATCATCGCAATCTGATGAGGTTTCCCACTCCGGTTCATCCTCGGAGATAACGCCGGGGCCGCCGACCACTCTGGCCTTCAGCCGAATACCGCCGGCGTCATCGATGGGACCGACGTAGATGCTATAATCGCCATTTTCATCCGTTTTAGCCGTAAACGGCCCCTGGAAATCGTCAAAATCATCCTCATCATCATCCCGAACGACTTCGATCATCACGTGGGGGATCGGCTGATCGTTGCTTTTTTCCTCGACCCGGCCATAGACGCCAATATCGGCACAATTTTCTTCGCCATCAATCTCCAGCTCCTCATACCGGCCGTTGGGCGTGCCCAGTTCGGGGGTGTTGGTCGGTGTGGGCAGGGGCGAGTTGGCGACGGGGGTGGGGGAGGGGGCCGGGGTGGCCGTCGGGGGTGGGGGCGGCGGCTGGGTGGGTTGGGCGGCTACCGGTTGGGGGGTGTTGGTCGGGGGAACGGGCGTCTCGGTGGATGGCGTTTCATTGTCACTCACAGCCCCCGCCTCATCATTCACTGCGGCCTCAACGGCCTCCACTTCAGCCACATCCTGGGTTGGTTCCGGGGCAGGGGTATCGGTTGGGAGCGGCGTCTCGGTCACCGTCGGGACGGGGGTGGCGGTGGGCGGGAGGGGGGTGACGGTAAAGGTCGGCACCGACGTGCGGGTCGGGCGGGGTGTCGGGATTTGGGAGACGGTGGTATTGGTCAGGCAGGCCAGGCTGGTCGCGGCCAGTAGATAGAGGATGAATAGTTTTTTCTTTAGCATCGGCAACAAAACTCCTGAAACAACGGTGAAAATTTGGATTTGTCCTAAATTCAGTAGATCACAAATTGAGGACCCAGCTTTCTCAGACACCATACGGAACCGCATCTGAGAAAACTGCCTCGTCAAACTGTGACTCACTGAAACTATAACACACCCCCCTTGTAATTAGAAATAATCCGCCGGGTGCGTCCCAAATTTCAGGAGATAGCCTCCTGAGTAGCCCTGAGTCTTTTCCAGAGCGTATGGAAGGGTGCGGCGAACGGCAGGAGGCTTGGTCAATCCGCACCGGGTGTGTAATTTGACATTGTGTTCTGACCAAAACTGAGTATAATTGAAATAATATTAATAGCGTAACGTTCTGACAAAACATTCAGATACGGCTCAAAAAGGCTGGCCAAAAGCCTTTGTTGACGACACCAACTTGCTTCACCTCGACTGCTCTTCTATTTTTTTCCTCAAACTCTAATTTAATAAAGAGGCTTGACATCATTTCATGAAACATAGACTCAAATTACTTGGTATTGCCAGCCCTATTCTACTGATCGGCCTCTGTGCCGTGGCTGGCTTCTTTATGGGGACGGTGGGCTGGCTCTTTTTTGGGAGCGGCGACGGCGAAATCGTCAAAGTCGCTACGGTCGGGCCAATTTTTCAACTAAAAGCCGTTGAAAATAGCGCCGCGTCGGCCCCGGTTGTTGGCGGAGAGACCGGGCAGAATATCACCGAGCCAAGTAGCGGCACACAGCCGGCGGTGCAAGCAGTTGCAGATGTCTCCGATAATTTAGAGGCGGATGTGCCGTCCCTCACCTCTGAGGAGATCGAAGAGCGCCTGGGGTTTGCCTTACCGGCTAACTCCGTCAATTCGATTACCCAAGATGGGCTGGCCAACCGGCTGGTCATTCCCAAAATGGAACTCGATGCGCCGATTGTGATCGCCCCGATCAAAAATCAAACCTGGCAGGTGGATCATCTGGAGCAAAACGTGGGTCATTTGGAAGGCACAGCCCGGCCCGGTTCTGATAGTAACCTGGTTTTGGCCGCGCACGTTACGCTGGAAACGGGTGAGTATGGCCCCTTTGCCGGTTTGGGCAACCTCTCCCCCGGCGATACGGTGTATGTTTATGATGGCGATCAGAAATATGAGTATGTCATCGACAGCCACGATACGGTTGATCGAACCGCCGTGGAGGTCACCTATCCGACCGAGAGCGGCCAACTCACGCTAATTACCTGCAATAATTGGAGCGCCGAGGAAGGCCGTTACATGGAGCGGTTGATCATCAAAGGGCATCTGCTCAATTAGCCACTTTTATCACGTATCTTTCTCGGACTGACGCAGAGAGCTATCCCGGCGGGATAGCTCTCTTTGTGTTGCCAATCGGCACAAGGCACGGGATAGAAAGGGGGATGCCCCAGCCTCCTCCCGTTCGCCGCACCCTTCGACACGCCCTGAAAAAGACTCAGAGCGACTCAGGATGCTATCTCCTGAAATTTGGGACGCATGCGATAGAAAGTTTGTCATTCCCCCCCGGTCGTGTTAAACTCCTACTTTTGTCAAGCAGGCAAATTCCGAGACCAACGTAGAACCCTTTGAAATAAAGATGATTAATCAAACAATCCAACGCACGAAATATTATACATTTTTGGTGGCTATCCTGGTGCTGACACTGTGGGCGGGACAACGATCCGGCGTTCTGGCTGCCCCACCCCGGCAAGAGGGACAAGATAGCGCCCTCATTACGCAGCCAGTTGAGGGAGAATCAGTGCAGGGTGTGGTGAGCATCATCGGCACGGCCACCCATCCGGCCTTCAATTTTTATGTGATAGAAATTTCACCCCGGCCAGGGGAGCAGTGGCAGTTCGTCGGGGATGGACAAACACCGGTCGAGAATGGCCAATTGACCACCTGGGACACCAACACCGTCCCGGATGGCACGTATGCCATTCGACTGCGGGTAGTTTATGTCGATGGCAATTTTTCGGAGGCTCCCCCGCGGGAGGTGGTGGTGACCAACACCCAACCGCTGCCGACGAATACACCGGAGGCGACGCCGACCGAAGAAGGGCCGGTTGACATCGACCCCGGCCCGCCGACTGCAACGTCGACACCGCTGCCCCCAACGCCGACGGTTTTAGTGGAACAGCCGGTGGTAGATACCCCCACCCCTCGCCCGGCCGAGACGACGGTTCCCCTCCAGAACCCGGATGAGCCATCCTCATTTGTGCCGACCGTATCCGGCTTTTCGCTGTTGTCTCTGCGAGATGCCTGTCTCTACGGGGGGGGGTTGATGCTGGGCATCTTTCTGTTGTTCGGCTTCCTGGCCGCGCTCCGAACGTTCATTCAGGGTTTCGTGGACCGGCTCAGGCAGCGTTCGTAATGGGCAGGAGTTAATCGTTTGTTTCCGTTTCCATCGTTTCCAATGTTCGGGGGTCGCAAAGAACCGGCATCCGGCCCGCCAGAGTGGCTGATTGTTGGGTTGGGCAACCCCGGCCAAAAATATATCGACACTCGCCACAACGCCGGCTGGCATCTTCTGGATACGGTCGTTCGGGATCAACCCGGCTTTCGTTTTGATGAAAAGCGGGGCAAAGGGTTATTGGCCCGGGGCAGCCTGGCCGGGACGCCGGTCGCGCTGGTCAAACCGCAAACATTCATGAACCTCAGCGGCGAGGCCGTGGGCGCAATCGCCCGCTTTTACAAGATTCCGCCGGCACGTATTCTGGTGGCCTATGATGATCTCGATCTACCGACGGCCAAATTGCGCCTTCGGCCTCAAGGGGGAGCCGGGGGTCATAAAGGCATGAAGAGCGTCATCCAACATCTGGGGACGCAGGCATTTCCCCGGATACGCCTGGGCATTGATCGTCCGCCGGGGCGGATGCCGGTCGAAGCCTACGTCTTGCAAAAATTTTCGGCGGAGGAATGGGAGGCGATGAAAGCCACCTATGAACACGCCGTGGAGGCGATAAACGTTGTCCTGACGGACGGTATCGACACGGCGATGAATCAATTCAATTCCGGTTAGCCCGGTGTTATTCCCACTCTATCCACACGTAGCCCCGACTTATCCACAATTTTCCACAACTTATCCACAGAATATGACTGACTAACGCCATCCTCAGTAGACCGCCGCACCCTTCGATACAGCCTCGTGCTTCGGTTTACTCAGGATGCAGCGGTCTACTGATGATAAGACAAGGCGGAGGAGCAGCCCCCAAACTTCGCTGGTCGGCGGGCTGTTCCCCCTATAATTTTATTTATAACAAAAACTAACCGCCACCGCTCACATCTTCAGCCGACTGCTGAACCAAGTTACCAAGTGCAAACATCGGGTTACCATAAACATTCTTCCTCATAATTCTAGGCTCCTTATCCTGATTAACTTTGGCAGAAACAGAAAGGGGGAGGTGGTAACCGTCGCTACGCCTCACCCGCAATCAACTGTTGGTAGAGCTTGGTGAGTTCCGAACTGGGAGCGTAGCCCAAGTCCCGTTCAAAATCTCGACAGATCGTTTCGTAATGTGTCCGCAACTCACTAAACGAATTTAGCTCGGCATAGGCTCTGAGGACGAGTTGGTGCAGCTCTTCCCGGAAATAATCGTGGCGTAGTCCTCTGAAAAGCAGCTTTAGAGCCTGCCTGGCTTCGTGGTCAGTCAATAATTGTTGGCTAGTGGCCTCGATTACCTCCAAAAATTGTCGTTCGTAGCGTGTTCTATAAGCTATGCCCCACTGTCCCAGATCAAAACCGGCCAGAAATTCACCTTGATACAGGTCGATCAATTCCAGTTGCAAAGGTAGAGCCTGCTCAGGGGGGAGGTGGCTGATACGATTGTATAGATTTTCAAACACCAGCGCATCACACCACCGGTCATAAGCCGGATTTATGTGATAGTACCCATCTTTGACAATGATGCACTCTGAAGATTTAAAGATAGAGCTACGCAGGCGTCTGATACTTTGGTGAAAAATCGTCGAAGCTCTATCAGAATTTAAATTGGGCCAGATGACTTCGGCGATCTCATTCCAGCGCCGCCCTCGACTCTGGCCGGCGATGACCAGATAAGCGATTAATTCGGGAAACTTGCTGGCCCGGCCCCGGACAGGAAACTGTTTCGCTTTCCCGGCCACCACCAGCCGGGGCAGCCCCAAGCTAAACATCGTCAGGTTCGGTTCAGGGTTATCCCAGGGGGCTCGTCCGGCATGCTGGAGCAGCAGTCTGATACTATTGACGATACCACCGGGCGTTTTGAAATGGTAAAAAAAGTATGTTAGCATTTGCTCTGTTTCCACAACAGCCCGCCGCATACTCTGTCGTAAATCCCCCAACCCCAGGGCAAGTTTCAATGCTTCCTGTAATTGGGTAAACGCAGCCGAAGCTCGGTCATCTAAAAGCAGGCTGTGCGCCCACCATAAGCGGACTTTGGCTTGCTCCAGGACATCATTTTTGGAAAGACAGGCCGCAGCCTGGCTGAATAATTGATGGGCGGTAACGTAGTGGGTCTGGCGGATGTAGATTCGTCCTTGCAAAGCGGAGGCTAAACCTTTTTCATAGACCAGATTTAATTCCGTGGCATATTCTCCGGCTTGGGTGGCGATAGCGAGCGCCTCTGACAAATTGTTTTGCCGGTAAAGACATTCCCCCCGTTGGAGCGTATTATAAATTTCCAGCGGGCGTATCTCTGCCTGCCTGGCCAACGCTATCGAGGCGTCATAAGCGGCCAGAGCTTCCTCATAGTAACCATTCTCTAAATAGGTGTCCCCCATCCCGGTCTGAGCAAAGGCGGCTCGCCGGGTCGCCCCAATTTGCAGAGCAAGCGTCAGGCTGTCGTTGAATTTCTGCAAGGCTTCATCATAACGCCCGGTGATGCACAACAGCGTGCCCAAATTGGTCAGGGTATTGGCTAAATTATTGGCGTTGCCCGACGCCTCCCAAATCCGAATGGCTTCCTCATAATGGTACGCCGCGCCGCCAATATTGCCCTGCTTCCGCAAACAGGCCCCGATGTCGTGATGACAAATCCCGACGTGATACATATCCGCAGCGGTTTCAAACATTTCCAGGGCTTGCCGCAATGCTGTGAGGGCGCTCTCGATATCACCCGCCGTCCAATGGGCCAAACCATAATTTTTGGTGGCCCAGGCTATCGTCTGTCTATCAGCTTTAGCCTCTTCCAGTTGGGTCAAGCCTTCCCCGGCTAATATCACCCCTTGGGCCGCCTGGCCCGTCATGCGGGCCACAACCGATCTCCAGATATGTGTTTCGGCAGCGCCAATCGCATCACCTTGCTTCTGAAATTGCTGTCCAGCGCTGTCAAAATAGGTCAACGCCAGACTGGCTTTGCCCAAATTATCACACAAGATCTGGCCCCGCAGCAGCAACAACCGAGGATAGCCAGACAAAACAGCCTCCGGTATCTGAGTGAGCCAATCGTGCAGCATCAATGCCCGGCCGGTGTTGCAAAAAGTGCTACCCTCTACTTCCAAAAGCGTCGCGGCTTCGTCCCAGGCTTGCCCGCCCAGATAGAGGGACACACTTTCCTCGATGTAAGCATGGGCAGCCAACAATGTCGCCGTTTTGATTGACACTTGGCGATGCAGGGGGACGTTTTTAGCTAACTTAGCCCGCAGAAATTCACCGAACCCGGCCTGGTATTGAATACCTGAACCGTCTCTGATGACAAAAAGCTGATTTTTAACCAGGCTATCGATGAGGGGCTGCGTATCATCAATTTCCAACAATTCATTCGTGAGCGTAGCTGTAATATGGGGCAAAAGTGACGTTTGTAGCAAAAAATCCCGCAACTCGGCGGGCTGACTATCGAAAATTTCGGAGAATGAGGGGATGAGCGTCTGGTAATCAGAACATTTTTCTCTCAAATAAGCGCGGCGGTCTGTGACGGTCAGATGCCCTAGCAGCAAAATTTGGGCAATGTTTCCGTCCGTTTCTGAGGCGATATCTGTGGCCTCTTGAGGATCGAGATAATACCCAAACCGCTTGCTTATAACGCCCTGCACCTCTTCCGGCGTACATTGCAATGTTTCTCTGGTGATGACCGCCTGCTGATTATCGGCGGGCAACGGCACAACATCCCCAGACCTCGTGTACCTTTGAGAGCTAAGAATGATACTCTTGGCTTCAGGCAGGGTATCTACCAGCCGGTCGAGCGTGAGGGATAAAGCGGCATTGAAGCCTTTGTGATAATCATCAATGATAAGGATATAAGGAGTGAGATCAGGCATTACCTCGCCCAGGCCACGGATCGTGGCTTCCGAGTCACCCTGAGCCGCCAAAGCTAACAGGGCATCCGCATCAATATCACGAAAACGCTTGATGAAACTGTGGATGACCAACGTTAAAAATGTGGTCGGGTCACGGTCTGCCGATGCCAATGAACACCAGCAGACCGGCAAATCGGTTGTTTGGGCAAAATCGACCAGGAGCGTCGTTTTACCATAGCCACTGGGCGCATAAATGGGAATGACACGGCTCTCGTGGACTAAATCTGACAGTAACGTGAGCAACCGTTTGCGGCGATGGATAAGGTTCAGCGGTGGCAGACAAATTCTATCTTCGATCCTCATTTGAAAACTCACTGCACCTAATTATTTCACCAAATTATCTCAATAGTACGATCATCCTATTCAACACAATCTCCCCAAAAAGTACCATAGCATGTTTTTTTTGATTTGTCTGTGTCCTGGAACACATTTTTTAAGGTTCTAACAAAATTCTTGTCTTTTTCGATTGCATCCCAACTCTTTCCCCAAGCCAACCATTGTGCGGGCATAGGAGCAAGCCGGGCCAAACAAAAAGGGCATCCCCACGGATGCCCTTTTTGTTTGAAGATCGGAGATTGGAGCAGTTTTTGAAACTGCTCCAATCTGGACACAATTCGGAGGCCGACCAAAGTCTTATTCGTCGATCTTGATGCCGACCATCTCGGCCTGGATCGTATTCTCCTGCCCTTCGACCGGTTGGCCTTTGACCATCACGTGGCCGCCCTCGGCGATGTCCTCGAAAGTCACTTCGGCCTCGCTGCGGGTGCGGTATTCGGTCTCGCCGTCGGTCAGGATGGTCAGGCTGTCAGCCTCGCCCCGGAACGGCTCAATGGTGAAACTACTGCCCTCGACGCCGGTCACTTCACCGCCGACGCGCCCTTTGCGAGGGCCGTGACCGGGACCACCGTGGGGAGGCCCGTCGTGGACGAAGACCACGTTAGCGGCCAGGGAACCATCATCCTGGGTGTCGCCAAACGCCATCACCCCTTTATCCTCGCTCACATCGGCCAGCGAGCCTTCGCCGCCGTCCCGGCCCAACATAAAGCGGGTCTCACCATCGGTAACGATGGTGGTCGGGCCATCCTCTCGCGGATGCTCGACGGTAATCGTCTCGCCGTCGATGCCGGTCACCCGGCCCCCGGCCATATCACCGGCCGGCAACAGCAGGATGCCACGGGCCTCGACCGGGCCACTTGCCTCGGCGGGGCGGCCCCGCACGCCGATGTTGTCACCCACGTTGATCTCCTCCAGGCTGCCTTCGCTCTGCGTCTCGGCGACCATCACCCGCGTCTCGTCGGTCACGGTGACGGTTACGCTATCACCCCTTCGGGTGTCCACGGTCAGCGTGCCGTCTTCGCTGTCAATGGCGGTCACCTCGCCGCCGAGACGTTTCGGCCCTCTGGGGCCACCCCGGTGGGGGCCTTCCCCCTCAAAGCCGCGTCCTTCAAAAC
>CAZWZZ010000090.1:0-12729 GCA_964638395.1 uncultured Caldilineaceae bacterium | reverse complement strand
CCCCGCCAGCGATGCCGCCCTCGGTGACGCCAGAGCCAAGCTCGGCGCGGCGTTGCAGTAATGACCAAATCCGGGCCTGGTAGATTTTGTGATGATCTGCCAGGTCTGTACGAGAAAACTGTTAGGCCTTTAACAACGTTACGCGGTTAATAGCGCCGGAACAGGCAGGTTGCGCGGCTGTTTTGGACTAAAGACCAGGTAACGTTTGAGACAATCATAGGATAGGAAGGGGCTGTCCTGTCCCTTCCTATTCTTCTCTTAGATTTTAGTTCGACAACGTCACATTCTTATGTTGAGTCTTTTGCCCCCCAAGCCCCGCCTTTCCCTACCCCCGCACGGCGATTTCATCGCCGTGCGGGCAAGGTGGGCTGAGTCGAGGTCGGATTGATAGAACATTTGTCTAATGTGACATTGTCGAATTAGGTGTGATTTTCCCGCTGACCAAACAATGAACATTTGTAAAACTTCGTAGATTAGGTATTATATAATTCGTTTTTTTGTGTGAATTGTAGTACAATACAGCCCGTCAAATCACTATTTAAGTAACCTGTTACAGGGGGTATGAAATATAATGGCAGTTGGAACGCAAAGTCAGACGGTTGCTGCGGACCAGGTCGATATCAAGGCCGAATTACGCAAGCGATCCCGCCTCGGCGAGAGTATTATCGAAATCTTACTTTTCGTGTCCGGGGCAATCTCTATTTTGACCACGGTCGGGATTGTATTTGTCCTGGCCGAAGAGTCGCTGCTCTTCTTTGCCACGCCGGAAGTGACTCTGCTCGAGTTCTTTACCGGCACCGAATGGCAGCCGGCTATTGGCCGCTTCGGCATCTGGGCCTTGATGAACTCGACATTTATGGTTGCCACCATTGCTATGTTAGTAGCCTTACCGTTGGGACTGGCTGCGGCAATCTACCTGAGCGAGTATGCCTCCCATCGCACCCGCAGTATTCTCAAGCCCATCTTGGAAGTGTTGGCCGGGATCCCGACCGTGGTCTATGGCTACTTCGCCCTGACCTTTATGACCCCGGTTTTGCGCGGTGTCTTCGGCGATGGGGTGGTGCAGATTTACAACACCGCGTCGGCGGGGATCGTGGTTGGTATTTTGATTATCCCGCTGGTCAGCTCGATGAGTGAGGATGCCCTGCACGCTGTGCCGGATAGCCTGCGTCAGGCGGCCTATGGCTTGGGGGCGACGAAGCTGGAAACGTCGACCAAGATCGTTTTACCAGCGGCTCTCTCCGGGGTGGCGGCCGCGTTCATTGTCGCTATCTCGCGGGCGGTTGGCGAGACGATGATTGTGGCCATCGCCGCCGGAGCCGGACCGAACTTTACCTTCAACCCCTTCAATGCGGCCGAAACGATGACCGGCCACATTGTCCGCATCAGCGGTGGCGATTTGAGCTACGACTCAATCGACTACAACAGTATTTTCGCCATTGGTCTGATGCTGTTTGTGCTGACCCTGGTCCTGAACATCATCAGCCGCTACGTGGTGGCCTATTTCCGGGAGGAGTACGAATAAAATGAGTGACGACGTCAAAACCCCCGATGTAGATATCCCCGGCCGGTATCCCGAAGAGGATGAACTCCAAAAGTTTATCCAACGCCGGAAGCAAACCGGATCGGTCTGGCAATTGGTATTCCAGGTATCGTTGATTGTGGCCATCTTGGCCCTGACGGCTCTGCTTTACAACATCATCAACGGTGCATTCGGCTATGTGGTAGTCCAAAACCAGGTCGATCCGGCCAGTCTCGTAATAACGACCGACTCGAACAGAATGTTGAACGCCACCAACACCGTTTCCAGCGAAGATGACAACGAACTGGTGGAGGGTATAGAGGGCAATCCCAACGCCATTGGCTTCTTCGGTTTTGCCTTCACCGAAAATGCCGAGGGTATTCGTCCTTTATCGGTGGACGGGGTGGCCCCGACCGCAGAAACGGCGCAGAGCGGTGAATACCCGTTATCCCGCCCCCTGTTCATCTACACCGCCGACACTATTCTGGAAGAAAAGCCCCAGATTGCTGCTTTTGCTAACTATTATCTGCGTAGCGTGAATGATGTTGTTGAGGAAATCGGTTATTTTCCCGTCAGTGAAAGCGTAATTAGTGAAAGCCAACAGGCGGCAGGTCTGACCGGCGAGGTTGCCCCGGAGACGGTTCCCGCCGAAGATATCATCATTGCCGGTAGCTCGACCGTCTACCCCCTGACCCGGCAGATGGCTATCGAATTTCGGCGGGCCGGGTTTGGCGGGGGCATTGATCTCCAGCAAACAGGCTCCACAGCCGGATTGAGCCTGTTCTGCGCGGGTGACATCGACATCGCCAACGCCAGCCGCTCGATGAACCGGGCCGAATTGGAAGCCTGCCAAGACTCAGACCTGTCCCCGTTGGAGTTTCGGGTGGGGATCGACGCCCTGGCCGTGGCTGTCAGCACAGAAAATGATTTTCTGGACAACGTCACCCAGGAGGAGCTGCGTGAGATTTTTACCGGCGCTGAAAATTGGTCGGATGTCAACCCGGCCTGGCCCAACGAGCCGATTGAGCGGTTTATCCCCGGCGCGGACAGCGGTACACTCGATTTCTTTGCCGAGACGATCTTTACCCGCAGCCTGGAGGAGTTATCCAAAACCGAGTTGATCGCCCTGATCCAGGCCAACGTGTCCGAAGGTCGCTTCCGGGCGCTCCAGGCCCAGAATGATTTTGAGAGTATGGGCCAGGCAGAAATCTACCAACTGGTCCTGGCCGATGTCGTCGAACAGCGTGTTATCAAAAGCTGGAACCTGTACGACTCTTTCTTCAATCAGGCGGAGATCGACCAGGCCGTGGCCGAAACCCCCCAGGGGGAGAAGCAGTTCCGCAGTTGGCTCTCTATAGATTTCTTGACCACACCGCAATCCAGCGTCCCTGAACTGGCCGGTATTCGCACAGCTATCTTTGGCTCCCTGTGGGTCATCTTCATCACCGTCCTCTTTTCCTTGCCCATTGGCGTGGGGGCGGCCATTTATCTGGAAGAGTATGCGGCGACGGTGGGCAACCCCATCTTGCGCCGGATCAACTCTGTCATCCAGACCAACATCAACAACCTGGCCGGCGTGCCCTCGATCATCTACGGGATGTTGGGCCTGGCCATCTTCGTCCGCGCTCTGGAGCCGATTACCAGCGGCGCTCTGTTCGGGGCCACCGACCCCACAACGGCCAATGGCCGGACGATTGTCTCAGCCAGTCTGACGCTGGGACTGCTTATTTTGCCGCTGATTATCATCAACGCCCAGGAAGCGATCCGGGCCGTGCCCCAGTCGCTACGCCAGGCCGGGATGGGGCTGGGCGCGACCAAATGGCAAACAATCTGGGCGCACGTTCTGCCCAACGCTATCCCTGGTATCCTGACCGGCAACATCCTGGCCATGTCGCGGGCCATCGGCGAGACGGCCCCGCTGGTTGTGGTCGGGGCAGCTACCTTCATCACCGTTGACCCCGAAGGGCCGTTCGCCAAATTCACGGTGCTACCCATTCAGATTTATCAATGGACGGCCCGGCCCCAGGATGAGTTCCGCCACATCGCAGCGGCGGCGATTATCGTCCTGTTGATTTTACTTTTAACCCTGAACGCAACGGCTGTGTTGTTACGCAACCGTTATAGTAAACCACTATCGTAGGGAGGTTACTGTGACCACCAATGGACATTCTACCAACGGCAAATATGCGCTCGAAATCAGTAATTTGCATTGCTACTACGGCAGCTTTCGAGCCGTCAAGGATGCAAATCTAAGTATCGAGCGCCAAAAAATTACCGCTTTCATCGGCCCCTCGGGCTGTGGCAAGAGTACGGTGCTGCGGGCGCTCAACCGCATGAATGATTTGATCCCCGGCGCTCGCACCGAAGGGGAGGTTCGCTTCCGGGGCCAAAACCTGTATGACCCGGAGATTGACCCGGTCGAAGTGCGGCGGCGGATCGGCATGGTCTTCCAGAAGCCGAACCCCTTCCCCAAGTCGATCTACGAAAATGTGATCTGGGGAGCGAAAGTCAACGGCTTCAAAGGAAACACCGATGAACTGGTTGAACAATCGCTGCGGCAGGCGGCCTTGTGGGATGAGGTCAAGGATAAGTTAGACCAGAGCGGTCTCGGCCTGTCCGGGGGGCAGCAGCAGCGGCTCTGCATCGCCCGGGCCATCGCCACCCGCCCGGAGATCATCCTGATGGATGAGCCTTGCTCCGCCCTCGACCCCATCGCTACCCTCAAGATCGAGGATTTGATGCGGGAGTTGCAGAAGAATTACACCATCGTTATCGTGACCCACAATATGCAGCAGGCCGCCCGTGCCTCCGACTTCACCGCCTTCTATCTGATGGATCGAGATGACCGGGCCGGGGTGTTGGTCGAGTATGGCGTGACCGACGAACTGTTCACCAATCCCCAAGACAAGCGCACCGAAGATTATATCACCGGGCGCTTTGGGTAAAATTTAACGGCAAAATCGGTACTAACCTAACGAAATGGAGCGGGCAAAAGAGGGCTTTTGTCCGCTTACTTATAGGAATATTTAACCCACAAAAAAGGAGTTCCTATGCGTCTAGCCTTTGAAAGCAGTCTCAGCAAATTGCAGGATGATCTTCTCTTTTTAGCCAGCCTGGTCGAGAGTGCCATCATCGAGTCGGTGGATATTCTAAAACGGCGTGACCCCGATGACGCTCGCCGCCTCGTTGCCGCCGATGAGCGGATCAACCAACGCCGGTACGCCATCGAAGGTGACGTCTTGACCCTGATTGCCACACAACAGCCAATGGCCGGCGATATGCGTATTTTGGCCGCCTATTTAGAAATTGCCGGGGAGTTGGAACGCATCGGCGACTATGCCAAGGGCATCGCCAATATTTCCCTGATGATTGGCGACCAGCCTTTTATCAAGCCGCTGATTGACATTCCACTGATGGCTGAAAAATCCCGTGATATGTTGGATGATGCCATCGATGCCTTTATCAAGCGGGACATCGAAGCGGCGCGGGCTATTCCGCCCCGGGATGATGAAGTGGATGACCTGTACAACGCTGTTTTCCGAGAACTGCTCGATTTGATCGTTGAAAATCGGGAACTCAACACCAACCAGGCTACGTATCTGTTATGGGTGGCCCACAATCTGGAACGGACCGCTGACCGGGTGACGAACATCTGCGAACGCATCGTCTTTATGATTACCGGGGAGATGGTCGAACTGAACCTGATCGAGACTTAACTCCGAACGACACACGCCTTCGCCTGGGACTGCGTCAAACGCAAAACGGGAAACGTAACCTCTGTTCGTGGGGGGCAGAGGTTACGTTTTTTGTTTTTATTGCTTGAAAAAATCGAGATATGATCACAATTCGACCCTTTGAAGCAACAGATTGGACAGCGACGTGGCAAATTATCGAGCCGGTGTTTCGGGCCGGTGAGACGTATGCCTTTTCGCCCGATATTACCGAAGCGACAGCCCATCAGGTCTGGATCGAGACGCCGGCGGCGACGTTTGTGGCGGTCGCTGAACCCAACGACATTCTGGGAACCTACTACATCAAGCCCAACCAACCGGGCCAGGGCGCTCACGTTTGTAACTGTGGCTACATCGTCGCCGAAAAGGCTCGCAACCAGGGGATTGCCTCGGCGATGTGTGACCATTCGCAGCGGGAGGCGGTGGCGCGAGGGTTTCGAGCGATGCAGTACAATTTGGTGGTCGCCACCAACGAAGGGGCGGTGCGGCTGTGGCAGCGGCACGGGTTTGCCATCATCGGCAGGCTGCCGGGCGCGTTCCGCCACCCGCGACTGGGCTTTGTCGATGCTTTGGTGATGTACAAACAACTTTACTCCACACCGTCTCAAAAATAATGAACCTAAACGGACCCTGGTGGCGGCTGCTCTGGAAATATTGGTATCCCTACCTGACAAGGTTAACCAAAGAGGCCGCGGTCACGTTTCTCAACTACGGCTATATCGACGACCACGCAATCGAGCTGCAAGCGGTTGATGAAGCCAACCGGCTGTCCATACAGCTTTACCATCACGTGGCCGGGGCCATTGATTTGACCGGCCTGGAGGTGATGGAAGTCAGTTGTGGGCATGGCGGCGGGGCCTCTTACGTGGCCCGCTACCTCCAGCCGAAGTCGCTGGTGGGGGTTGACCAAAACTGGAACGCTATCAAATTTTGTCGCTCATATCACAGGGTAGAGAGTCTCTCCTTTGTTGAAGGGAATGCGGAGGCCCTCCAATTTGATGACCAATCCTTTGATGCTATTATCAACGTCGAGGCTTCCCATTGTTACGGCAATATGGCCCAATTTCTTAAAGAAGTGGCCCGCCTGCTGCGTCCCGGCGGCTATTTTTTATCGGCCGATTTCCGCACCCAGGCCGGTTACGCCCTGTTGAGCGAGCAATTGATCCAATCCGGCCTGGAAATTGTCAAAAAAGAGAATATCACGCCGAACGTCCTACAGGCGATGGAAGCCGATCATCAGACGAAAACTCAACTTATCCGCCACTTGACGCCGCGCCTCTTGCATCAGCCGATGGCCCAGTTTGCCGGGATCAAAGGCTCGAATATTTTCAAGGGGTTTCAATCCGGGGAGATGATCTATGTCAGTTATATGCTGCGTAAACCCCAGGGGTCATCGAATGGGCCTACGGCGTACCGAGAATAATTGGCAATCCTCTTTGAGCAAAAAATAGATGTACTGAAACTGAGAAACTGAGGTCACCACGGTGCAGTCGAACAAAATCATTTTCTTTGCTATCATCGGTATTGCGATTGTCCTCCTCGCCGCTTTATTTCTGGCGCGCGTCCTGTTTGTCAACTCAAATCCTATTGCCATTTCTGTACTGTATTCCACCGAAAAAGAGGCCTGGCTGGAGGAAGCTCTGGCCGATTTCGAGGGGGATGTGGGCGGACGGCCCATCGAGATTTCGCTGGAAGCGATGGGGTCACGGGAGATTTACCTGGCGGTGGCCAACGAGGAGCGGCAGCCGGTTCTCATCAGCCCGGCCAGTACCCTCCAGATTTCCCTGCTTCAGGAGGAATCGACCCAAAAATTTGGCTCGCCCGTCGTGGATGTGGCCGACCCACAGCAGTGCCGCTCCGTGGTCGAGACGCCGCTGGTGCTGGTGGCCTGGCAGGAGCGGGCCGAAGCCCTGGGCTGGCTGGACAACGTCGACCAAGATATGTGGGAAAAGTTGCAGGCCGCCGTCATCGACTCGGCCGGTTGGAGCGCCTACAATCATCCTGAATGGGGCTTTGTCAAGTTCGGCCATACCGACCCGCTCAAATCGAACAGCGGCCTGATGACCGTGTTGCTGATTACCTACGATTATTTCGACAAAACGGGCGGCCTGACCACGGAAGACATTGTGGGCGGCGAGTATGACGATTGGTTCAGCGAGTTGGGGGCCTATACCGAGGTTGGCGACAGCACCGGCACTTTTATGGAGGAGATCGTGGCCTTTGGGCCGAGCCGGTACGATTTAGTGGCCGTGTATGAATCGACGGCCATCGAGCAGGCCCCCAACGCCGCCGGACGGTATGGCGCGTTGAGCGTCTACTACCCCCCGGCTACGATTATGAGCGACCATCCCTTCTGCGTTCTCGATGCCGACTGGGTAGACGACGACCAGGCCGCAGCCGCTCAGGTTTTTGTCGATTACCTGCTCAGTCGCCCGGCCCAGGAGAGCGCCTTGGCCCTGGGCTTCCGTCCGGCGGACAGCAGCCTCTCCCTGACCCAGGCCGGGAGTCCCTTCCCTGGTTTGGCTGAAAACGGCATCCGCACCGACAATCTGCCCCCGGAAGTGGAAGTGCCGCCCGGCAACGTATTGGATACGCTGCTCCGTTTTTGGGAACGAAATTCACGATAGGTTTTGTATTAATCCCCCAGTTTATGGATGGAGGTTGGCAATCATGAAAACAGGTTTTCCCCTAACGATTATAGCGAGCCTACTCATCGCCGGGTTGCTCTCAAGCTGTAGCGATGGCTTCTTGGGTGGCAATCAGGTGATCGTCAGCGTCGTTTACGGCTCGGAGAAGCAAGCCTGGCTGGAACCGCTGGTGGCGGCCTACAACGACGTCGGCAATCAAACCGAAGAAGGCTCAACGATTGTCATTGAAGCCACGCCGATGGGGTCGATTGAGTCGATCAACGCCATTCTGGCCGAGGAGATTCAGCCGACGGTCTGGAGTCCAGCCTCATCGATCTATCTGCCGGTGGCCCAAGAGCAGTGGCGGGAACAGTACGGTACTGACATCACCGACGGCACGCCCAACGACTTGGTTCTCAGCCCGGTGGTCATCGCTATGTGGCAGCCGATGGCCGAGGCGCTGGGTTGGCCCGACGAGCCGCTGGGCTGGGCCGACATCAGCCGGTTGTCGATTGCCGAAGAGGGTTGGGAGGCTTACGGCTACCCCGAATGGGGCGACTTCAAGTTCGGCCACACCCACCCCGACTTCAGCAACAGCGGCGTCGTCTCTATTTTGGCCGAAGCCTACGCCGGGGCCGGTAAACAGCGAGATTTGACCTCCGAGGATTTGGCCGATCCTGAACTGGCCGAATTTATGACCCAGGTCGAGAGCAGTATCATCCATTACGGCTCCAGTACCGGCTTTTTTGCCCGGCGCATGTTCGAGCGCGGCCCTTCCTACCTCAGCGCGGCGGTGATGTATGAAAATTTGATCGTTGAGCAGGAGCGTAAACGGCTGGCTGGAGAGGTCTCCCAACTGCCGGTGGTGGCCATTTACCCCAAAGAGGGCACCTTCTGGACCAACAATCCTTACATTGTCCTCAACGGGCCGTGGGTCACGGCTGAGCAACGAGAGGCGGCCCAAAATTTTGAGGCGTTTCTCCTGGACCAACCGCAGCAGGAGCGGGCTATCGACCTCGGCTTCCGCCCGGCGGACCCGTCCATCCCCTTGACCGATCCCCTCAACGCCCAACACGGCGTCGATCCCGGCCAGCCCCAAACCATCCTGGAAGTGCCCTCGGCCGATGTTATTCAAGAAGTCGCCTTTCTATGGCGTCAGGCCAAGCGTCCGGTCGATTTGGTGCTGGTGGTCGATACCTCCGGCAGTATGGCCGGGGACAAAATCAACGCCGTGCGCCAAAGTCTGGGTCAATTCATCGACCTTTTGGGCAACCGCGACCGGCTCCAGATCGTCACCTTCAGCACCGATGTCAACACGCTGACCCCTCTATCCTCGCTGGCGGATAAGCGGGAGGAACTGAAGCGGCGGGTCTCGGCTCTGGTCGAGCAGGGGGACACGGCCCTGTATGATGCCACCATCGCCGCCTACGAAGAGCTACAGGCCAATGCCAACCCCGACCATATCCGGGCGATGGTCGTCCTATCGGACGGCGAAGACACCATTTCCCGAAGCACACTCTCCGAGGTCTTGACCGCAGTTGGGGATGTTGGCGAAGAGGGTGGCAACGCCATCAAAATCTTCACCATTGCCTACGGCAGCGGGGCCGATACCAGCATCCTCCAACAAATCGCCGAGCCGACCGGCGGTCGCCAATACAGCGGCGATCCGGCCTCGATCAACGAGGTGTATCAGGAGATTGCCCTCTTTTTCTAGTACACTGAGGCAGAAATAACCCGACAGATAGCGCGTCTAGCCAAGTCCGTGACTTGGCGGGCTGCCGGGCCAACGACGCAAGTCACGGACTTGCTGTGAGCGAAATAACTGTCGGAAGATTTCCGCCGGGCATTTACTCTGCACCCCCCACGGGTGGAATCTTGGGCATCGTCAGCAGGCCGTAGTAGGCGGGGGCGGTCCGCAGTTCGGGGTAGCCGGGGTAGACGATGCTCCAGTAGGTCTGCTCGTCAGCCATCGTCCATTGGGGGTCGGCGATGTAGATGACGCTCATCACGCCGATCCAGGGCTGCCAGTTGGCTTCGGCGTAGGCAAAGGCCCGCTGGAGATATTTGTCCTGCTGCTCCGGGGTGACGGCATGCCACCGGTAGGGGGAGTCGGGCCGGGGATCGACCGTCCAGCCAAATTCGAGGAGGACGATCTTCTTGGCCTCGTCGCCGTTGCGGAGCATTACCGCCCGCACATCCTCGACGTGGCGGAAGCCGTAGACGCGACGTAGTTCCTCCGGGCCGCTGTCGTTGTTGTTCAGTTCCGGTGTCGTGGCGATGAGGGCTGGGTCGGTCTCCGGCTCGCTCTTGTACCCGGCGGCGTGGACACCCAGGACATCGAAGTAGGGCGCGGCCCCGGCGTCATACATCCCCTGGATGAAGTGGATGTCCGGCATCGCCTCGGCGTTGTTTTGTGTGGTCGGGGCCAGCCCGGCGCTGATGACGGCTGCGTTGGGGTCGGCTGCTTTGACGGCCCGGTAGCCGACTTTGAGCAGCTCGACATATTCAGCCGGGTCGGGTGGCTGCCCGCCCCACTCGCGGGCCAGGTTTGGTTCGTTCCAGATTTGGTAGGCGTCGATGCGCCCTTTGTACCGCTCGGCCACTTTGTAGACGTAGTCGTAGAAATCCTGCAAATCGGCGGGCGGGCCGATTTTCGGGAAGGGCACATCCGGCGCGGCCCACGCCGGCTGAGAGCCTAGCCGGGCGATGAC
This sequence comes from uncultured Caldilineaceae bacterium, assembly GCA_964638395.1. GTDB lineage: Bacteria > Chloroflexota > Anaerolineae > 4572-78 > J111 > CAZWZZ01. The sequence goes on along the minus strand of CAZWZZ010000090.1, from coordinate 2,138 downwards.
GTTCAGCCCCATATTGTCGATCTGGACCATAATCCGGTCGGTATTTCGCCAGCGCCAGCGGCCCTTGCCCTTACCCTCCAACTCACGCCAGGCAAACTCCTGCTTGACCCACCGAAATTCCATATCCTTGACCAACTGTAAATCCCGGTGAGCGATCTCTTCCTGCCAGTAGAGAAAAACCTGCACCCCGTAATCGGGTGAGGACATAATCTCGTCGATGTTGAGCGTCGGTTGGTAAACCGCTGCCGTCGGGGTCGGGGCAACGGTGGGGGGCAGCGTCAGCGTGGGGGTCAGGGTGTCGCCCACCGAGTGGGTCGAGGTCGGCGAGGGGGCGACGGCGACCGGCTCCGCAACCGGTTCGACCCCCGTCCGGGCCTCCAGAGCGGGGCTAAAGTTGGATGCGCCGCAGGCCGTCAACATCCCGGTCAGGCCAATCAGGGCCAGGCTGCCCAGGATGATGAGGGTTCTGAGATAGGTTTCGATTTGGGTCACGTCACTATACCTTTCAGCCAAAACTAAATTGTAAACATTCCCGCCGAGATTGGCAATTGAGGCCCCCGCTTATTTGTCTTTGCCTGTGAGCTAGATTACAATCGGGGTCGATAAACAGCCGAAGGAGAGTTTCAATGAACAAACAGGAAATTTTAGAGAAGCAGAAAAAATATCTATGGCCCAACCATCTGCTCTACTACACCGAGCCGCTGCCGCTGGATCACGGCGATGGGATGTATGTTTGGGATGTGGAGGGCAAAAAATATCTTGATTTTTTCGCCGGGATTTTGACGACCAGCGTCGGTCACAACAACCCCAACGTGACGGAGCGGGTGCAGAAACAGGTCGGCCAGTTGATCCACGCCTCGACGCTCTATCCCAATGAGAACCATGTCGCGCTGGCCGAAAAGATGGCCCAGATCACGCCGGGCAAGCTGCAAAGCTCCTACTTTACCAACTCCGGCACCGAGGCGGATGAAACAGCGGTCATGCTGGCTAAAGCCTACACCGGCCATCAGGAAATCATCGCCCTGCGCCACGGCTACAGCGGGCGTTCGCCGCTGGGGATGAGCCTGACCGGACAGGCCTCGTGGCGCATCGGCGGGACGCAGGTGGCCGGCATCAAACATGCCCTCAACCCCTACTGCTACCGTTGCCCGCTGAAGTTGACCTACCCGGAGTGTGACGTGGCCTGCGCCCAGGACATCGAGGAGGTCATCCGCACGACCACCTCCGGTCGCATTGCCGCTTTTCTGGCCGAGCCGATTCAGGGTGTTGGCGGCTTTATTACGCCTCCTCAGGAGTATTTCAAAATCGCCGTGGAGATCATCCGCAATTACGGCGGCCTGTTCATCTGTGACGAGGTGCAGACCGGCTTTGGACGCACCGGCGACAAATGGTTCGGCATCGAGCATTGGGAGGTGGAGCCGGAGATTATGACGATGGCTAAGGGCATTGCCAACGGCCTGCCGATGGGCAACACCATCACCACCGCCGAAATCGCCGAGGGGATGCGGGACAAAGGGCTGACCATCAGCACCTTCGGCGGCAATCCGGTCTCGACCGCCGCCGCGTTGGGCACGATTGAGGCGATGGAGGAACAGGCCGACCCCGCCCATTGCGCCGAGGTGGGCGGCTATTTCCGGGCCGGGCTGGAGCGGTTGCAGGAGAAATATCCGCTGATTGGGGATGTGCGGGGGATGGGGTTGATGCAAGGCGTCGAGTTGGTCAAGGATCGCCAGAGCAAAGAACCGGCGGTTGAGGCCGTGGCCTACATCTTCGAGCAAACCCGCGAACGGGGTCTGCTCATCGGCAAGGGCGGGCTGTATGGCAACGTTCTGCGGATCTCCCCGCCGCTGATTGCCACTAAAGATCACGTCGATGCGGCGTTGGAGATTTTGGATCACGCCTTCGCGGCCACTCAGGAGATGAGTTTCTGAGGCAGGGCCAAGCGTGGGGTTACATAAAACGTAAAACGTACCATCTACTTAAGAACGGGGATTTAACAACTTGTGCAGACTGGCTTGGTAATTGGTAATTGGTAAATGGTAATTCAATCTCTAATTACCATTTACCAAATAATTCCAGGAGTTACGCAGTTCGCATCCCGAGTAACCTTGAAAAGGCGTATCGAGGGGTGCAGCCGC
>CAZWZZ010000089.1:0-12768 GCA_964638395.1 uncultured Caldilineaceae bacterium | reverse complement strand
GAGACCTACGAGGTCTCCCAGACCTACGAGGTTGTCTAAACCTCGCAGGTCGGCGTGACCTGCAAGGTTTTTGAAACCTTGTAGGTCTGATGGGGCGTCCTCTCCCAGACCTACGAGGTCTTCAAGACCTCGCAGGTCGGCCAAACCTCGCAGGTCGGAGACCCGCTTGACCAACGCCCGCGCTGCGAAATACTCTTGCAGCAGTTGGTGGTAAAAGCGGACCGAGGAGCGATCCACCGGCATCTCGATGATGTGGGCGTTGGCGGCCAGGGTCAGAACGTCGGCCAGGGGTGGGCACGGGATCAAGCGAGCGCCGGGTTGAATTTTTTCCGGTAAAAGCTGCTCAAGCTCGTACCGTTTGACCCGCGTCCCGGAGTCGGGCTTCTCCTGCATCTCGAAGGCCAGAATCGACAGGGCCTCCCGCTGTACGTCGGCGTCGAGCCATTGGGCGGGCGGATATTTGGCCTTGTCCCGGCTCAACAAAATCTGGGTGAAGCGCTCCATCAACTCGGCCTGGTTGCGGCCCAATTCTCCCTGCTCGGCAAAGACGTCGATCATCATCGTCAAAATGTAGGGGTTGCGGGCCAACTCCAGCAGGCGGCGCTCCCCGGCGGTTTGGTCGGTCAAGCGGCTCCACAACGCTGGCCAGTGGTCGGGGAGTTCCTTCTGCAAAAAGGCTTCGATCTGTTCGTCACTGAGCGGCTGAATCTCAACCCGCTGCAACCCGGCCAGTTCCTCGCCATAATCCAAGACCCGGCAGGTAACCAGAAAGCGGTTGCCTTTTGGCGACCATTTATCAATGAAGCGGCGTAAGGCCGACACCCGCTCGCTGTAGCCCTCGCTCGGCATCTCGTTCAGGGCGTCGAACAGAATGAAGAGCCGCCCCGCGTCGAGATACCCCTCCAGATTGGCCGCCAACTCGGTCGCGCCGACAACGGCCACATCCCGCACGTCGCCCGCCACATTCCCGGCCACATTCAGCGAGACCTGGCCGGTGGCCCGTTCGCTGACAAGCAGCGACAGGGGGAGCCGCGTCCGCCAGGTGGCTTCATCCAATCGTCCGGCCATAACCTGCTCCGTCAATTCAACCGCCAGCCGGTGATCCTCGATGCGGTTGAGCAGGTCGAGCGGGGCGTGCCCGGCATACTCAGCCCGGCCTGCTTCGAGGCTGGTCAGATTATCGTAGAGGCTCTGCAAGACAGCTTTGAAATCGGTCATAGGCAATGCTCTGGATTAGAGAAGAGATAGGCAAATCAGGAGATTGGGGGATTAGAGATTTTTTGGTTTCCAATCTCCAAATCTTCAATCCCCTCATCTCCTCTCCAGCTTTGCCCAATTTTAACAGCTTTTGGATGACAAAACAAGACAGAGAGGGTGTTGTCAGTTTGGGCCAGGTGGCGTACAATGAAGGGGGAGGGGAGAGATCATTTAGCGTGACTATTCGTGCAAGGTCTGGCTCGGAACCGACGTTGGCAACGATACCTAGTCTTGAATTTTCAACAAAACTATGGTACTCTGGTTTCATAAAGCTCATTAATTTCTTCTAATTGTCAGCAGTAGATTGTTATGTCAATCTGCTCATTCATTATTCAAGGAGAGTTTTTATGAAAACCAGATTAATGATTCTCGGTCTATTTGTAATAACGTTGCTCGTTGTGCCCCTCTTCATCCTGCCCGCTCAGGCTCAGGGACCGGGCGACCTCACCATCGACAAAACGGTCACCCTCACCAACGATCCGGCCCAACCGGGCGACCTCATCACGTATACTGTTCTCATCACCAACAGCGCCCCCGTCAGCGCCACCGGGGTCATCATCACCGATACCCTGCCCAGCGGGGTCAACGGCACGCCGTTGAGCATCACCACGGCCATCAGTCCCAATACCACCTATAGCACGACCCTGACGGCCACGGTCAGTTCGGCCATCTCGCCCGGCATCACCATTACCAACACCGCTTACTATAGCGCCGCCGTCTTCACGGCTAGTGGGCAGGCCAGCGTCGCCTTCACCACGGCGATGACGACCACCCCGCCGGCGACGGCCACCCTTGATATTTTAGAGCCGACAACGCTCAACCCGGCCTACGCCGGTTCGTTCACCAACACCCAGAAAATCATCATTCGGGTCACCAAACCGGAATTGGGTCTGACCACCAATCAATTTACGGTGACCATCGGCGGGACGGTAGCCACCATCGTCACGCTGTATGAAGGTACGGATGAGTATGTCCTGGAAGTGGACGCCCCCACCCAGGCGGCCAATGGTCTGTATGACCTGGATATAGCGGTCACAACCAGTACCGGTCTCGAAAATGACAGCGAACCTCAATCCGTTTATTACAGCAACGCCAACAACGTTGACGTTATGTTGGTCGTTGATCGCTCCGGCAGTATGCAGGCTGAGAACAACATCACCAAAGCCAAGGATGCGGCCAAACAGTTCGTCGATCTGTTGGTTGACGACGATCAGGTTGGCGTGGTCAGCTTCTCCGACAATGTCACCGTCGATTTCAATCTGACGACCATTGTTTCCGGGACCCGCACTGCGGCCAAAAATGCCATCGACCCGCTGACGGCCAACGGCTTCACCACCATCGGCGGCGGTCTGGAAGCGGCGCAGAATGAGCTGACGACCACGGGTATTATAACCCATCCCTGGGCTATCGTTCTCCTCAGCGACGGTCTGGAAAACCGCCCGCCCTTTGTGGCTGATGTTTTGCCCGACATCAAGGCCACGAAAACCGTCGTCCACTCTATCGGCTTAGGCTCGTTGGCGGATCGCGTCCTGTTGCAAGACATCGCCGCCGAAACGAACGGCACGTTCAACTTTGCCCCCAGCGGGGCCGAATTGGGCGGCATTTACAACACTATCGCCGGGTTGTTGACCGGCCAGCAAACCTTGATTTCGTTCGATGGCGTCGTGGCGTCGGGAGCCACCGATGAAAAGGATGTGGTCATCGACTCCACCTTGGATCAAGCTATTTTCTCCATCAGTTGGTCCGGCAGTGGGGCCACTCTTGATTTGACGCTGGAAGACCCGGCCGGAACCCTCATCGACCCGGCTGTGGCCGCTTCAAATGCTGATGTCGATTTTGTGTCAGGCAGCAGTTATCAATATTACAAAGTCGTGTCGCCGACATTGGTGGCCGGCACCTGGAAGATGAAAATCAGCAACGGCACCTTTGCCATCACCACCGGCAGTGGTGTCAGCGCCGCCGCCGGGGAAACGCCTTACACCGGCCAACTGCTCGGCGACACTAACCTGAACCTGCGGGCCTATGCCAGTCAGAACAAGATCGACCCCGGCAACGACATCAAAATCAGCGTTACCTTGTCGGATGACCAACCCATCACCGGAGCGACGGTTGCGGCTTATGTCGGCCCCCTGTTCCCGATCAATCCTTCTGCCGCTGCTCAGGAGGATATCCCCAGTCTCTATAAAGACCTCTTTGACGATGGGCAGCATGGAGATGGGCTGGCGAATGATGGCGTCTACGCCAATACATTCCCCGGCAGCCAAACAGTCAAGGAGGGGGTTTACAATTTCACCACTTTTGCCAAAGGGACTGCTAACACTGGGCAATCTTTTGAACGGGAGAGCCGCACCAGCGTTCTCGTTGGTCAGGATGCTCCGGCCTCTTTCTTGGGCGACTTCTCCGTCTATCTGCCCCTTATCACCAAATAGAACTCGGTCACTCTAAATTTACCGTCAGAGCTGACGGGTTTTTTAGAAACCCGTCAGCTCTGAGCCAAAACAACAACTTCGGCAGACTCGAAAATTTTCGAGTCTACCGAAGTTGTATTACAATCAGGGCCGGTTACCGTTCAAATCACAACCAGGAGACGAGGATGCCATCAGAAACCAAACACGAAGTTAAGACTCTCTCCCGCCGGGCAGCGCTGAAGTCGCTACTGGCGGCCAGTGGAGCGGTCGTATTGACCCACCTCCCCGACCAATGGGAAACACCGGTTGTCATCGAAGGCACGCTCCCGGCGCTGGCCCAGACCTCGCCCGTGCCCACGCCCACCCCTGATTTGGGTATGCCGCCGACTACCTCAAACTGCGCGGTCAATGGGCCGCTCACCGACTGTAACGTCAGTGGCGGTCAATCGGGCCAGATCTATGTCGTTACCTGTGACTATAGGGATGTGGACGGCAATATGACCCCCAATCAGGCCCGCGTCCGCGTTGAGTCTGAATATCCGTCCGGGTCAAGCAGTATTCAAGAAGCCGCCCTCGATCCGGTCAATCTAACCGGCGACGGCTTTGAGGGGACGGTGACTCTACCTTTCTGTATCAACTTTGCCGGTGAGCCGAGCGTGACCTTGATCCTGACCTTTATCGACGCCAACGGCCTGCCGAGCGACACCGAAACGGCCACCATCTCGGCTCCCAGCCCGATCAATCAAGAGGTAGACGGGACACCCGGGATTGAGCTAACCGATTATAATCCTTAGATCAATTAGTTCGATGAATTCTCGGCAGATCACTTTCGCCGGTAGCAGCCTCCAAATCAACTACGCACCTCGCTTTGCCGACGTGATTGACATCCTCTTTCGTCACATTCCGGCTGAGAGCGACCAGCCGCCCCACCTGACCTATAGCCTGACCGAATCCGCGCCGGAGCGGGTCCAACTGCACCGGGAGGAGATTCAGCTTTATGAAGGGCCATCGGCGGTAAAAGCGGCCGAACTGTTGCTGGGGGATTGCTGCTACCACCTGGCCGCCCAGAGCCGGGAGGGATTGATGTTCCACGCGGCGGCCCTGGCCTGGCGGGGACAGGGGGTGATGCTGCCGGGGGCTTCCAGCGCCGGGAAGACCACCCTGACCGCCTGGCTCTTGAGCCGGGGCTTCACCTACCTGACCGACGAATTGGTTTTCCTCCCCCGGCAGAGCCAAACCCTGCACTTCCTGACCCGGCCCCTCAACTTGAAACCCACCTCCCGGCCCGTTTTGAGCCACTTTTTTGATTTCGACGGCCAGGCTACCCACTACCTCCGTTCCTCCCAGGCCGATCTCATTCCCCACACCCTGCTCAATTCGACCATCCTGACCGATCCCATATCTCTACGGCTGATAATTTTCCCGACCTACCAGGCCAACATCGACTTCGACCTCACCCGCCTATCCAGAGCTAAGGCCGCGCTCACCTTGATGCAAACCCTTATCAACGCCCGCAATCTACCCGACCACGGTTTCTCGGAAACCACGGCTCTGGCCCGGCAGATACCGGCCTATCAATTGCAGTACAACAATTTTGCCCACCTGGAAGGACAGATAGAAAAGTTATTTCCCACGTAAGAAAGGAATCCTATGCCCCACCCCAAACGCCCCGCCCGGCGTCGCCAACGTCGCCGGGAACCCATGACCCAGGCCGCGCCGCTGCCGGATTTGCCCCGCCTACGCCCCCAATTGCGGATGCTGGAGCGTAACGATTGCCTGCGTCTCCACCAAGCCTCGTGTGACATCCTGCGCCGAACCGGTGTCACCGTCTACCACCCCCCGGCTATCGACTTGCTGCGCCAGGCCGGGGCAGTCATCGAAGGAACGTTGGTCAAAATCTCCCCGTCGCTGGTGGAGTGGGCCTTAGCCAGTGTGCCTGGCTCGTTCAATCTCTACAAACGGGCCAGCGATGAGGTGGCCATCCGCCTCGATGGGGAGCAGGTGGCCTTCGGTCCCGGCTCCGATACCCTGCGTTATCTCGACCCCCGCTCCCACGAGCGGCGGGATTTTCGGCTGGCCGACGAGGCCGACTGCATCCGTCTGTGTGATGCCCTGCCGGAGATCGGCTTCGTGATGTCCGTCGGTATCCCCCGCGACGTGCCGAACGAGGTTTACTATCGCCACCAATTCGCCACGATGTTGCGCCACACGACCAAACCGATTGTTTTTGTGTGTAACAATCTGGCTGACATCGAAGCCATCGGGGGGATGGCCGCCGCCGCTGCCGGGGGGATGGAGAATCTGGCCCACCGGCCCAATCTGCTGCTCTACTCCGAACCCAGCACCCCCCTCCAACACTCCGACGATGCCACAGCCAAACTCCTCTACTGCGCGGAAAACCGCATCCCGGTCACCCACTCCCCCGCGCCGATGATGGGCGGCACCGCGCCGGTCACACTGGCCGGGGCCGTGGCCCTGGGCAACGCCGAGGTATTGAGCAGCCTGGTCATCCACCAACTGCAAAATCCGGGCGCGCCTTTTCTCTACGGCCACGGGGTGCATCATCTTGATATGAAAGAGATGATTAGCGTTTACGGCGCGCCGGAGTTTCAACTGGCTCGGGTCATGGCCGCCGAGATGGGCCGCTTCTACCAACTGCCGGTCTGGGGCTATTCCGGCCACACCGACAGCAAGTTGGTCGATGCCCAGGCCGCCGCCGATGCCCAATTTGCGGTGATGACGGCCCTCCTGGCCAAAACCAACCTCAACCACGACGTCGGCTATCTGGAGAGCGGGCTGACCGGCTCGCCGGAGATGATGGTTCTGACCAACGAGATCATCTCCATGACCCGCCGCTTTACCGAGGGCGTCCGTATCGACAGCGAGACCCTGGCCACCGATGTCATCCACGATGTCGGTCCCGGCGGCGAATTTCTGAGCCACGACCATACCCTCAGCCATTGGCGACAGCTATGGCTGCCCCACCTGTTTGATCGACAACGGCTGGATAAATGGACCGAGCAGGGTAGCAAAACGACGGAGGATCGGCTGCGGGCGATGACTATCAGCCTGCTGGAGGAGCATCAGGTCGAACCGCTGCCGGAGGGTGTCGAAGCGGAGATCGAGCATATTTTGCACAAAGCATAATTTGCTCACTCCCTATCCGCCAGACGCCGTAAGCCGGCATACGCCTGCTCCCGAAAAACACCGGAGGTATCCCAATCAATCACCCGTTGGTATTCAGCCCGGGCTGAGGCGGATTGGCGGTTGGACTCATAGTAACGGGCCAGATGATAGCGGGCGCTGATCGAGGTCGGATCTAGCGCCAACGCCTTCTGCAAAGCGGCCCGGCCACTATCCGGCGTGCCGGATAAAAATTGGAGCCAGCCCAACGTGTCGTACAAGTCGGCATCTTCCGGGTTAACTTCCAGCAGTGCCTCGGCCAGGGGAATGGCCGCTTCGGTCATGCGGTAGTTGCGGTTCGCATAAAAACGGAGCAGGGTTCGTTGAAACGGTTCTTTGTTCTCGGCCACCTCGATAGCGGCCCGGTACCAGACCTCAGCGGTGGCCAAATCCCCTTGCAAATCCCTCGTCCGGGCCATCTCGACATAAATCGCCGCGTTCTGCGGATCACGGGCGATGGCCTGCTCGAAGCGATCCTCGGTAGCATTGAAGGCCTCCTGCGCTCGCAGATACAACCCCTCAAAATAGAGCGGCAGGGCCGAGTCGGGATCGGCGGCGCGGGCCTCGGCGAACAGATCGAGGGCCGGGTGGCCGACCTGGGCACGGGCGTGGGCCAGAAAAGCCAGCGTCTCGGCCCGGTGGGTGGGGTCAACCCCGACTGGGTGTTGGGCCAACGCCTGTTCCAGAGCATAGATTGCCAACGGCCACTGCGCTTCCTGGACAAAGGCGATCCCCACGGCCTGAGCCACTTCGACGGGGGGCGCGGCTGCATTGAAAGGCTCCAGCGTGGTGGCCAGATAATCCCGACGGGCGGTCAGCGAGGTCGGCACGCCCTCGGCAGCCGGGGGGATGCGCTGCAAATACTCCAGGGCCGCTGCGACATCCAGCGGGGCTGTCAGCGCGGCCAGATACCAGAGGGCCTCGTAATCTGTCGCTCGTTCCGTCTGCGCCACAAAAGCGGTGCGGGCCGCCTCGAAATCAAACAGGGCCAGCCACGTCCGGCCTAATCCGGTAAAAACAGCGGGCCGGGTCGGGTCGAGGCGGGTGGCTCGCTGCCAAAATTTGAGAGCCTGGCTGAAGCGTTCTTGCTGGAGCAGGCTCTCGGCCAGGCCGACGGTGGCCGCGACGTTCTCAAAATCGCGGGCCAGGGCGCGATTGAAAGCATCCTCGGCCGAGGGCCAGCGCTGCTGGGCCAGGTAAATCTGGCCGATAGTCACCAGCAGCGCCGTATTATCGGGCAGTGCCGCCGCGCCCGTCTCCAGAATGGCGATGGCCTCGCTGTAGCGTCGTTCGACAATCAACGCTTGGGCCTCGGCCAGGTAATATCGAGGGGACTCCTGTGCCGGCCGCGGTGTAAGGGTACAGCCGCTCAGCAGCAGGCTAATTAGCAAAAGCCCCAACGTTTTTGGAGATAGTCGCATCATTTGTCATTCCTGATTTCTGATTATAATCCCGCTCCTCCAAAAGGAAAACTGCGGCCAAGCTACGTCTTGGGGGGTGCGTCCCAAATTTTCGGAAGGCTCGGCTTGGATTTGGCAATCCACCGGGAGCAGCACAAAAGTCACCTAAATTTTGGGACACCTCCCGTCTTTGGGCCACATTTTTCTACCCCTTCGGGGCGTGGTATAATCGGCGGCACCCACCCGCTTGTAGCGCAAATTGCTATACTGATATGAGTTACGCGGTTGGAAAAAAATACGTTTTTTGTAGGCGCAAATCTAGCCACATATCACTTTTGCAAACGACCACCTCATTTGACCACCCCCACCCGGACATAAATGATCCGGGCTATCAAATAGCACCGGATAAATCCGGTTTTTTCGCTAAAACCCCATTGATGGGGTGCTGTTTGATAGCTCGGCGAGTTCATCGCCGAGCGGGGAGCGGGGATCCAAGCAGGTTGGAGCAAAGTGATATGTAGCTAGGGCGCAAATTGCTAATTTGTGCCGGGCCGAGGCCACGAGGTTGACCCCCCTCAATCCCCCCGCAACGGGGGGAAGTTGGCTCCTCCCCCGCAGCGGGGGAGGCTGGGAGGGGGTTCCGGGATGAGCCATAGAAAGGAATCAACGATGGATTTTGCACTCGATGAAGAGCATAAAATGGTGGAAAAGATGGTCTATGATTTCGCCCGCAAGGAGATCATGCCGATCATCAAAGAGCATGACCGCCACCACACCTTTCCCCACGAGCTGCTGCCGAAAATGGCCGCGCAGGGTTTTATGGGGGTCTGCCTGCCGGTGCGGTATGGCGGAGCGGGCATGGATTACATTGCCCTGGGCATCCTGTCCGAAGGGCTGGAGTGGGCCGACTCCTCGGTGCGGGAGACGATTGCCGTCCATCTGGGGCTGCACGCCCTGCCGATTTTCCAATGGGGCACGGCTGAACAGAAAGAGCGTTTTCTGCCACCCCTGGCCAGCGGCGAAACCATCGCCTGCTTCGGCCTGACCGAGCCGGGGGCCGGTTCCGACGTGGCCGGGATGAGCAGCCGCGCCCGCCAGGAGGGGGATCACTACCTCCTCAACGGCGAAAAGATGTGGATCACCCTGGCCGATGTGGCCGACCAGATGTTGGTGTTTGCCAAAACCGATCCCGATCAAGGAGCGGGGGGCGTAACCGCCTTTATCATTGAGCGGGACTGGCCCGGCGTGACCACCGGAACCATCGAAGGCAAAATGGGCGTCCACGCCAGCAACACCGGCTGGATCAATATGTCAGACGTACCCGTTCCCGTCAGCCATCGCCTCGGCGAAGAAGGAGAGGGCTTCAAGGTGGCCATGAGCGCCCTGGACAACGCCCGGTATACCGTCGCCGCCGGAGCGGTGGGGCTGATGAAAGCCTGTCTGGCCGAGTCGGTCAGTTATGCCCACGAGCGCAAGACCTTCGGCCGGCCCATCGCCGAATACCAACTGGTGCAGCAGATGATTGCCCATATGCAGCAACGCATCGACCTGGGCGAGTTGTACGTGCGGAAAGTGGGCTGGCTGAAAAACAGGGGCCTGCGGAACACCCGCGAAACGAGCATGGCCAAATGGTTCTGCACCGACGCCGCCTTTGCCACGGCCAACGATGCCGTCCAAATCCACGGGGCCTACGGCTACTCCGACGAGTACAACGTCGAGCGCCATCTGCGGAACAGCAAAAGCGCGGTCATCTACGAAGGCACTTCCCAAATTCACCAACTGATGCAGGCCAACTACGCCCTCGGCCTCCGCGAGGACAAACCGCTGCGCTGCCCGCTCCCGGCCTACGATGCCGAGGAATGGCAGGCGGAGGCTTGAGACGTCGTTGGTCATTGGTCCGTTGTCATTTGCAAAAAACAAATGACCAATGACCAATGACCAATGACCAATGACAACTAACAAATGACCAATGACAACGAAGGAGTGAATACCTTGAACATCATCACTTTAGTCAAACAAGTACCCGATACGGCCCAACTGTCGAGCAGCGTTGACGGCTTGACCTTGATGGCCGAGGGGGGGCAGCGCATTGTCAATCCGTGGGATGAATACGCCATCGAAACCGGTCTCCAACTCAAGGAGGCGCAGGGGGGTAAGGTCACGGTTCTCTGTCTGGGAAAACCGGAGGCGACCGAGGCTCTCAAGAGCGGTCTGGCGATGGGTGCGGATGAGGCGTTCCTGATCTCAGACCCGGCTCTGGAACATAGCGATACCCTGGCCACGGCCCGCACCCTGGTAGCGGCCATCAACAAAGTGGGCGACACCGACCTCATCATTGCCGGACGTTCGGCCATCGATGGCAATATGGCGGCCACGGCGGTCCAGGTGGCGGCTCTGCTGGGCGTCTCCCTGGTTTCCTACGTCGCCGCTCTCGAAGAAGCCGATGCCGGGGCCAAGACGCTCAAGGCCGTTCGCCTGGTGGAGCGGGGCCGGGAACGGGTCACCAGCCAACTGCCGGCGGTCATCACCGTGGTCAAGGAGATCAACGAACCGCGCTACCCCAGCTTTATGGGTATCCGCAAAGCCTCCAAAGCCAAAATCCCGACCTGGAGCCTGGCCGATTTGGGCCTGAGCGCCGACCAGGTGGGCGAAGCCGGCTCGCAGGCCCACTGGCCGGGGGTGACCCTGCCGCCCAGCCGGGAGGCCTCGGTGGAAATCATCGACGGCCCGCCGGCCGAAGCTGCCAAAACCCTGGCCGACCGCTTGTTGGCTGAGAAAGTGATTTAAGGAGGAGACAATGTCAAACGACGTTTTTGTATGGATCGATCAGTATGATGGGGATGTAGACTCCATCGCCTGGGAAACGGTGGGCGCGGCCCGCCCGTTGGCAGAGACCCTCGGCGGGCAGGTGGTGGCCCTGGTTTTGGGGGATGGCGTTGATGATCTGGCCCAGGCAGCCATTCAATATGGGGCCGACCGGGCCCTCGTGGCCAACGATGCCACGCTCAAACATTTTCGGGTGGAGCCTTACGCGGCGGTGTTGCGTCAGGTGGCCGAGACCCACCAACCGGCGGCCCTGTTGATGGGAGCCAGCACCGCCGGGCTGGATCTGTCGGCCTACGTGGCCGCCCAATTGGGCGTCGGCCTGGCGGCGGACTGCACCGCCCTGGCCGTTGAAGAGGGGCAGGTGGTAGCCACCCGTCCGGCCCTCATCGGCAACGTGGTGGCTAACGTGACCTTCGGCGAGGCTCGGCCCTGTATGGCGACCGTGCGCCGCCGGGTCTTCCCCATCCCTGAGCCGGACAGCAGCCGCAGCGGTGAGATCACGGCTATCGAAGCGGCGCTGGCCGAGGCTGAGATCGCCACCAAGATTGAGGGGCTGGAAAGCGGCTCCGGCGAAGTCAGCCTGACCGATGCCCGGATCATCGTCTCCGGGGGGCGGGGCGTAGGCGGGCCGGAGGGCTTTGCCCCGGTCCAGGAGTTGGCCGACACCCTCGGCGGGGCGATGGGGGCCAGCCGGGCCGCCGTCGATGCCGGCTGGATTCCTTACGCCCATCAGGTGGGCCAGACCGGCAAAACTGTCCAGCCCGATTTGTACATCGCCTGCGGCATCTCCGGGGCCATTCAACATCTGGCCGGGATGAAGACGGCCAAGCTGATCGTCGTCATCAACAGCGATCCCGACGCCCCGATTTTCAAGCACGCCCATTACGGCATCGTCGGCGATCTGTTCGATTATGTTCCGGCTTTGACCGAGGAGTTCAAGCGGCGGTTGGGGTGAGTCTATGCTTGATGACCAGCAGGCCGCCTCGGCCTATTTTCTGGGGGGCACGATCGTTCTGGATAAGGTTCCCCAAACCAGCCAGCCCCCCGAAGTTTTTCAATGGCTCAATGGAAAATGGCGTTGTCCGGCGGTGCATTATCGGGTCATACGCGATTGGCTACACAAAAACAATATCCGCAACAACATCCCCCGCTGGGCGACGTTGTCCCTGACCTTGCAGGACAACCGGGAGCCACACACCTACCAGCGTGAGGCACTAAAGACCTGGCAGGCCGCCAACTGCTGGGGCAGCGTCGTCCTGCCGACCGGGGCAGGCAAAACCTTCCTGGCCCTGAAAGCCATCGCCGCCTGCAACGTCAGTACGTTGGTCGTCGTGCCGACGATTGATCTGCTGCACCAATGGTATGCCCGCCTGGAAAATGGGTTTGGAACCAACATCGGCGTCTGGTATGGCCAGGAGAAGCTGTTGGAGCCGCTGACGGTCACTACCTACCCCAGCGCATGGGCCAATGCCGAGCATCTGGGTAACCAGTTCAAGCTGCTGGTCTTCGATGAGATTCATCACCTGCCGGCCCCCTCCTGGCACGAAATTGCCCTGATGTGCGCCGCGCCCTACCGCCTGGGCCTGACGGCCACTTACCCGGAGCGGATCGAACCGCAGCGGCCCGCTTTCAAAAAGGGACAACTCAAAGAAACGCAGACCACTTATCTCGTCGAGACCTCGACCGACAATCCG
>CAZWZZ010000088.1:2260-12770 GCA_964638395.1 uncultured Caldilineaceae bacterium | reverse complement strand
TCGCGCATGACGCGAAAGCCGCCATCCGTACCACTGACAACGATAATCGGCGTCAAAGCGTTACACTTCTGGATCTCTTCAGCGATTACCAACCCATCCGTATTGCCGGTAACAGCCGTAAGGTTGATGTCGATGATGGCCAGATCGAACTGATGCCGATCCACCAGAACCAGGGCCTCCTCTTTTGTCGAAGCGGCAAAAACAATATAGCCCAGGTCTTCCAGAGCCTCGCTGAAGAATTGCTCACGCCACAGCTCCTGATCCTCAACAATTAATACTCGCGTAGGTGACTTTATCATTTTTCACACCTTTCCACAATTCCACAATCAAACAGTCGGTCAGGGAGTTTGCTTAAACGGGAGTCTAACAATAAAGCGACAACCGGATTTGTAGTTCTGATCCAAATGGATCGTGCCATCGACCCGATTCAGATAAATTTTGCACCACCACAACCCATAGCCGAGGCCGTCACTTTTTGAGCTGGCCCCCAGCTTGAAGACGCTGGTTTCGGTCATATTAGTTGACAGGCCGGGGCCGGTGTCAGTCACGCCAACAGTCACCAGTTTGCCGGTGCGGCGGCTGATAATATGTAGGCGGCCCACCCCCTTCATTGACTGGATAGCGTTGGAAAATAGATTTTTGAATACCTCTTCCAGTTGGCGGGTGGCCATTACCGGGGGAAGGTTCCTGGCCAGGTCGAGTTGGACGTCGAGGGTGGAAGGGTAGGGGTAAAAATCTCGCAAGGCGGCCTGAATACAGGCGTTGACATCGGTCGGCTCGGTGGCCAGGCTTTGGAAAGGATCGCGGATGCTGCGGGCCAATTCCAACGTTTTTTCGGCGCTCTTTTCGATGCCGTCCAGTTTCTTGTCCAGAAATTCCGGCTTTAACGACTCGCGGGTTAGCTTAAAGCGAATTTGTTGCACCAAAACCCGAATGGCCCCAATGGAATTGTTGATATTGTGGACCATATTGCTGGCGATGTCCCCCATAGCCGCGATACGTTCAGCCTCAAAGGAACGCTGCCGGGTTTTTTCCAACTCCTGGTAGTAGCGGGCCGTCTGGATAGCCACGGCGGTTTGCGAGGCTAAAATATCCAGCAGCGACTCATCCTCCTGAGTGAAGATGTCGATTTTGGTACTACCCATATTGATAACGCCGACCAACTCCTCGCCGACTAAAATGGGGGCGGCCAACTCGGAGCGGATGTCAATCGCTTTGTAGGTGTTGAGCCATTGGGTTTGCGGAATATTGCGGATGCGGGCCGTTTTACGGACCCGAGCCACCCATCCGCTCAAACCGAGCCGGTATTTTTCCAGCGCGATTGAATTTTTCGGCGAACTGACTTGCGGGATCAAGCTGTGGGTCTCTTCATCCATCAGGGCGATGTTGCCACATTCGGCATTGACCAGCTTGAGGCTAACCTCCAAAATGCTTTGGAGCATCTTCTCCAAATCAGGGGTCGAGCTAATCAGCCGATCAATATTTTGAAGCCCCTGCAACTCCCCCATCCGTCGCCGCAACCGTTCGTGCATATACTCGAATTGGCGGGCATTGCGGATGGCCAATGCGGCCTGATTAGCAAAGGCTTGTAGCGCCTCCAGATGTTCCTCGTCGATCTTGGTCCGGGGGGTTCCGGCATATAGCACACCCGACAGCCGATTGTCGGAGCGAATAGGCAACACGGCCATCGCCTGGAGCTGAAATAAATCCTGGATGGCCATACATCGCTTTTCTTCAATCAGCGGATTAAATACATCGTGGAGATTGCGGGTGACTTTGGCTTGCCGCTCGAAACTGACCTCGATGCCGATGTTGGCCGCCTTCGTTTTGAGGGAAATGCTGCTCTCCACGAGCGGTCGCCCGGCAATCTCCTCCGCTCGCTCCAACAGGTTGGCCGGGTCGAACTCCGGTTCGATGGCCAGTTCCTTGATCGTTAACTGTTGGTTGGCCTCATCAATCGTGGCCAACATCACCAGCCGGTAATTCAACCCTTGCACCACCCCCTCTGTTACCCGCGCCAACACCTCAGGCAGGGAGAGGGTCGATTGCATCGCCCCCAAAATATCCCGTAAGCTGCTCAATTCCTTGTTACGATGCTGGACGATCTCCAAACGCTCCTGACTCTCTTTGTAAAGTTGCCGCTGTTGGGAATAGAGGTTGGCGTTCTCGATAGCGATGGCCGCCAAATTGGCCAACGAAGTCAAAAAACGTTCATTCCGATGACGAAAGGCGTTTTTGTGCAAGCTGGCCACACTGATGGTCCCGATACAGTGGCTCCGCCAGGAAATAGGGGCCACCATCAGCGAGCCAAACGTGACCCCCCGCGAGATAAATTCAGGGTGGTTTTCGACATCGTTGATGCAGATGGGGCGATTATCTTGCAAAACCCGGCCAGCTACACCCTCCCCCACGGCAAAGCCGGAGACCTTGGTCTGGCTCTGCTCCAGAGCCGGCAGCCGCACTTGATACTCCAAACGATTGGTCTCCTCATTCAGCATATGGATCACGACCCGGTCGGCCGGCTCAATGCGTTTCAGGGTAACATCGACGATGACGTTCAAGAGTTCGTCCAGGTCGTGGGTCTGGGTAAAGAGACCGGCAATATCGAAGAGGGTATACGTGTCTCCTAACAATGCGCTTGCCACTTCGTACCGTTGGGCATTTTCGATGGCGATGGCTGCATAACTGGCCAGGGGGGTCAACAATAGTAGATGTTCGTGGGTAAAAGGGATGCGAGTGGCACTATTATAGACGGCCAACACGCCGTGAACCTGGCTTTCCTGTTTGATCGGTAAATTTAGCACAGAATGGGCCAAATAGCCGGTATCCACCTTAATCAGCGCCTCTTTGGAGGTTTCCGGGCTGATGAGAACGGGCCGTCCGGTGATAATGACTTGCCCGGCGATGCTATCATCGCTGACTTGCTGCCGAAAGGTGCTGGCGTAATGCTCGCCGAAACCTTTGGCCGCTCGCATATACAATTCACCCGTATCGTTATCAATCAGCAGCAGCGTCCCCTCGTCAGCCCCGCTCAATTCAACGGCTGCTTCAACAATTCGCTTTAGAACCTCCTCCACATCCAACGTGCCGGCAATCTTTTCCAGAATTTGTATGCGTGACTCAACGATGGTATCGTAAACTTTGGGGTCGAGGACTAATTTTCGAGTATTCAGGTTGTTCAACGTTAGCTCCGGCTATCTTTATTGGCCTGCAATCTTGCGGGGAGGAACAAGGATGTCCCGTCCAACGGGTGGCGGTTGTTTCTAAATAGGGTGGACACAATTCATAAACGTGCGGAAAAAATGCTATTAACAGTATAGCACTTTTTGAGGGGGGAGATAGTAGGAAATTGTAGCTACAGCTATTGCACGGCGGGCCGCACCAGCCCCCAATGGAGGTTGTCGTGACCGAGGTCGGATTGGACCGGCTCGAGACTTGACACGGTCTGGCGATTGGCGGCCAGGGTGATGGCCTGGATTTGCCACCCTGTCTCGGAAGCGTCGGTACGGAAGTAGATTTGTTGACCGGTGGGGCTAAAGACCGGAGTAATATCAGCCGCGGCCCGCTGAGTCAGATTTTGGAGCCGGCCATCGGCCAGGCGTAACAGATAGATTTCCTGGTTGCCATCTCGATTGGAGGTGAAGGCAATGTCATCGTGAATCGACCAGGTCGGGAAACTATCGCTAACATCCTCGGTCACTCGTTCGGCATTCTCGTAGTCGCAACTGTCGCCGCCACAGTGAACAATGAACAGCCCACACTCACTCCCTTTGCAACTTTGCGCGACCACGCGCTGGCTGTCAGGGCTCCAGGCCGGCTGGCGGCCATCAAAAGCGCCCAACTCAACATACCCATCTTCCGGGACAGCCCGGCTGATCCGCACCTGAGAGCGCCAATTTTCGGGGGGGGCCTCCGGGTTGACCACGATCTCAAAGGCTAATTTCTCCCCATCCGGCGACCAGACGATATTCTGCACGTCCGTCACCCCGGTCAGTCGTTGATAATTGGTCAGGGTATTATCGACGAGGTCGGCCACCCAGATACCGGTATTCAGGCCGGACAGGCTGCTCTCCGAAAAGAAGGCCAGCCGTTGGCCATCGGGAGCCAGGGCCGGGGCGGCGGCATAGGTTTGGAGAACCGGATTTTCCCCGTCGGGGCCGGTCAGCCCCAGAGTATGCACCGGATCAATAGGATTATTGTCAGTGCTGACCCAGATCATCAACGACGGTTCAGGGCTGGCGGCCAGGGCCGGGGTGGCCGTTAGCGTAGGAGTCGCGGTGACCACCGGGGGTTGGGTGGGTGGCGGTGTGGCGCGAACGCGGGTTGGAGTCGGGGTCGCTGGCTCCGGCGTCGGTGAGGGAGCAGGCGTGGGGGTGCGGGTCGTGGTCGGGACCAGGGCGGCCTGGGTCGGCGACAGCCCGTCCCATAAAAAGTAGCCCGACAGCCCCACCAGAGCTATAAAAAAGAGCAGCGGTAGCAAAGATAGGGTCCGTCTCATCAATTCTCCCCTTCCTGCGTGGCGTTTTCTTCATTACTATTCGAGTCGTCCTTCGAGTCTGCCGTCGAATCGTCCTTCGAGTTTTCTTTCGAGTCGTCCTTCGAGTCTGCCGTCGAGTCGTCCGTATTCGCGGGCTTTTCCTTACCGGCAGGGGCCAGGTAATAGACCCAGGTATAATAACTGAGGGTGACAACCAGCACCCCGAACGCGCCCAGAGACCAGGCCGGTGTTTTGATCTCGACCGGTAGTTGGGTGGCAATGGCCGCCCCGACGAGCATAGCCGCCCCAATGGCCAGGGGGATGATATATTGGTTGAGTCGATCCGGGCGGGCGGGCGGGGGGAGGGGTGGTGGCGGCAAGGCCGGTGTCTGTTCTGTTTCCGTCTCCGGGAAAGGCTTGGTTTTTATCTCAGGTTCTCGCTGCCACTCGGTAGGAAAGGCCCCCTGATGCTGCTGCGTATGCACCAGGCCCCAAAAGAGACGGGCCACATCCCGGTAATAATATTCGCCGGGGCGGATAAAGATCGTATCGAGATGATCCAGGGCCACGGCGTACTCTTCCTGGTCGATCAGCCAGCGAACCTCCCGATATTTATCATCATAAAAAGCGGTCTGATTGGCTTTCTCCAGATCGGCAATGAACGCCTCGATACTCTGGTGACGCTCGGCAGGGTCTTTGGCCGTGGCCTTGAAGAGCGCCTCATCGAAAAAGGGGCCAATCTGGGGGGAAACGCTGGAAAGCGGCGGGATCGGATCGTTGAGATGTTTGTCCCGCAGCGTGAAAATATCTCCCTGGAAGGGGCGTCGTCCGGACAGCATCTCGAAGAAGGTGATGGCCAGGGCGTAAAGATCGGTGGCCGGGGTCAGGGTGGTCTTGCCCCACTGTTCCGGGGCATAATAATGAAAGGTGCCAATCAGCCCCAGCGTAACCGTTAAATTGTCCTCATCCGGGGCCAGCGGTTTAACCATCCCAAAGTCGGTCAGGATAGGCCGGGCCGGATGTTGGTCGGTGTCTAACAAGATATTGTTGGGGTTAACGTCCCGGTGAATAATACCCTGTTCGTGGGCGTAGGTTAAAGCCGCCCCAATCTGTTTGACAAAAAACAGCGCCTCATCGCGGGTCAGACGACCCCGGGCTTCCAACTGATCCCGCAAGGTGCCCCCGGCGATGTACGCCATCGTGAAATAGGGCATCGAAGCCCGGCGTTGCTCGGTGGTTGTCACGTTCGGGACAGGGTTCGTGTCGCCGGACGCCTCGCCCCAGCCAAAATTGTGCCAAATCCTGGCCAGCCGGTTCGGGGAGTCAGATGGATGTTCCTTCTTTTCCCGCTCTTCGCCCGTGCCGTTGTCGCTGGTCAGGGTCACGGTTTTTTCAAATTCGCCGGTATCGAAGATGCGGATGATGTTGGGGTGATCCAACCCGGCCACCGTCTCGATTTCACGTTGGAAGCGGGCATAGCTTTCAGGCGCAATGAGGGCCTTCAAAGCCACCGGCTCCGTTTCTTCATGCGCTTTTTGGGCCAGGTAAACGGTGGCAAAGCCACCTTGCCCCAATTTTTTTAAGATTTTGTATGGTCCCACAAAGTCCGGCAAGACTGTCATACCTAATTTTGATCCTGACGCAGGTCAAACCACTGCCCTGATATCAACAGACCGCAATCAAATACTCCGAGCCAGTCTGAGACCGGCGTCGTGGGCTTTCCGCTGCGGCCTACTGACCATCAGGTCAGCAGGTGTTGACTTTTCTAATAAACTCCATTGCTGTCACACGGTACAGGTTAGCATTATATCGTTGTCAGTGTCAGGAGCAAACAAGAGGGAGGAATTTGGGTGACAGGTCCCTTAAACTGGCGGAAACGGCATTATGGATAGCACTCCCCTCACCCAGGTGGGCGATACCCGCTCTAGCGATACCCAACAGGGCTATCAAAAGATAGCTCTTTTTTTATACCCTAAACTGCTCAAGACAGCGTAGGGGGGTAAATAGCTTCATGGTATGCTCAAAGACAGATGGAATTAAGAAAGGAGAAACTCGTAAATATGCTCGACAGCCAAACGATGACCGATAGTTCCTCGACTGCGAAGAATGACCGAGGAGAACCGAACCAAACAGATAACCGAGCCGCTTCCGATTTACCGCCGCAGCCGTGGGCGGAATCGGTTGATGCTATTTTGGAAAAGCTGGGCGTCTCCCCTGAGGCGGGCCTGGCTGATGATGAGGCGCAATCCCGTCTGGAAAAATATGGGGGCAACCGCCTGCGCCAGATGGAACAGCGCAGCACGTGGAACATCCTTCTCGACCAGTTCAAAAGCCTCATCATCTTTATTCTAATCGCGGCCGCCGCCGTCTCCTTTGCCCGCCAAAATTGGATCGACGGGGGAGCGATTGTGGTCGTGCTGCTGGTCAACACCGCCATCGGCTTCTTCACCGAACTGCGGGCCACCCGCTCCATCGAAGCCCTGCGGGAAATGGACAGCGTCGAGGCCAAAGTGCGGCGCAATGGCCAGAAGAAAACCATCCCTGCCGAGAAGCTGGTTCCCGGCGATGTCGTGCTTTTGGAGAGTGGTGAGTTGGTCAGTGCCGATGTTCGGCTGACCAAAGCCTCCAAACTCCAGGCGGACGAGTCGGCCCTGACCGGCGAGTCGGTTCCTATCGACAAAAAGATCGACCCGACCGACCCGGAGGCCCCGCTGGCTGAGCGGTACAGTATGGTCTATAAAGGAACGGCCATCAGCCGAGGTCAGGGTGAAGGGGTCGTCGTGGCCAGCGGGATGGAAACGGAGATTGGTGAAATTTCGGCGCTCGTTGAGAACGCGGGCGACGAAGATACGCCCCTCGAAGAGCGCCTGGACCAATTAGGGCATAAGCTGGTCTGGCTGACGCTGGGCGTGGCTGCCCTGGTCGGCGTTATCGGTTTTGTGGCCGGGCGGAACATCGAGTTGATGCTTGAGACGGCCATCGCCCTGGCTATCGCCGCCGTGCCGGAAGGCTTGCCCATCGTGGCCACGGTCGCCCTGGCCCAGGGTATGTGGAAGATGGTCCAACGCAAGGCGCTGATGCGCCGCCTCTCTTCGGTCGAGACCCTGGGCGCGACCAGCATTATCTGTACCGACAAGACCGGAACCCTGACCGAGAATGAAATGACCGTCCAGAAGTTCGCTCTGGTCTCCGACCGGATCGATGTCGAGATTGACGCCGATGCTATGTTTACGGCGGATGATGGTCAGGGCGAGAGCATTGCGCTTGAGGATGACCCGGCGCTGGAGCGAGCGGTGCGCGTCGGCATCCTCTGCAACGATGCCGAACCGCCTGAGAACGAGGAGGAGGAAGCGACCGGCGATCCGATGGAAGTGGCCCTGATGGAGGTGGGCCAACGACTGGGTCTGTCGCGGGCTGAAATCGTAGACACGATGCCGGAAGTGGAGCGGGATGCCTTCGACCGGGAAACCAAGCAGATGGCCACCGTTCACGAGACGGACGAGGGGTATCTTGTGGCCGTCAAGGGCGCGCCGGGCAACGTCTTGGAAAGTTGCAGCCACATTTTCAACGGCAACGGCGGCCAAGCCCTCGATGATGACCAACGAGAGCAGTGGCAGCAGCGTAATCACGACATGGCTGCCAACGGCCTGCGCGTATTGGGGCTGGCCACCAAAATGATGGACTCTCCTGACGGCGACATCTACGAAAACCTGCACTTTTTGGGGTTAGTCGGGCTAATCGACCCGCCGCGAGGCGATGTTCGCGCCGCTATCGAAGAGTGCCAGAGCGCCGGGGTGCGGGTGATTATGGTCACCGGCGATCAGCCGAATACGGCCAGGGCGATTGCTCACGCCGTCGGGCTGGTGGATGATGAACAGGCCGAGGTCATTCGGGGCGTCGATTTCAGCGACCCGGACGATGCCTCTCAGGAGCGGCAGCAGGAAATGTTGCAAACCAACATCTTCGCCCGCGTCACCCCCAAACAGAAGCTCGATTTGATCGACCTGCATCAGGATCACGGCTCGATTGTGGCTATGACCGGCGACGGCGTCAACGATGCGCCGGCCTTGAAGAGTGCCGACATCGGCATTGCGATGGGCAAGCGGGGCACCCAGGTGGCCCGCGAAGCAGCCGATATGATTTTGCAGGATGATGCCTTCCCGACCATCGTCGCCGCCGTGGAGCAGGGACGGGTCATCTTCGAGAATATCCGCAAATTTGTCATCTATCTGCTGTCCGGCAACGTCGGGGTCATTCTGGCCGTGGCGATGGCCACCATCCTGGCCGCTCCGTTGCCCTTGCGCCCCCTGCAAATCCTCTATCTGAATATGATTAACGACGTCTTTCCGGCCCTGGCGCTGGGTGTCGGCGGCGGTATCAACGCGGTTATGAACCGCCCCCCCCGCGACTCCAGCGAGCCAATTTTGACCCGCTACCATTGGTGGGAAATCGTCGGCTACGGTGCCCTGATTAGCGGGGCCATCTTGCTGGCCTTCTTCCTGGCCTTCAACTGGCTGGGCATGGATGAAACCGGCGCGGTGACGATTGCCTTCCTGACCCTGTCGGTCTCCCGGCTGCTGCACGTCTTTAATATGCGGGCGGCCAACACCAGCCTCTTCGACAACGAAATCACCCGTAATCCCTATGTCTGGGGGGCGATTGTCCTGTCCTTAGCCCTGCTGTTCCTGGCCATCTACTGGCCGCTGTTGGCGAACATTCTGCAAGTGGTACCGCTGGGGTTGAGTGGCTGGGCGCTAATTTTTGGGGCCAGTACGTTGCCGTTGATTATCGGCCAGTTGTACATTGTTTTGTTCAAAGCAGAGAAGGCGTAGGTTGGCGAAGCGAGCAAAACGGTCTACAATAAACCTATGAAAAGTTTCAAATGTCAAAATTGTGGTCAGCTTCTCTTTTTCGAAAATACCCAATGCCTCCAATGTGGCTACAAGATTGGCTACATCCCCGACGCCGCCGTGCTGAGTGCTATCTGGACGATTGATGGCGAGTTATGGCAACCAATCGAGGCCAGGGTCAGCGGGCAGCAGTACCGGCTCTGCCTGAATTACCGGCGGCAGAACGTCTGCAACTGGCTGGTACCGGGCCAGATGGAGGAGGGTTTTTGCCGGGCCTGCCGCCTCAACGAAACCATCCCCAACCTGAGCGAGGGCAACAATTGGGAATTGTGGTCCCGGCTGGAGGCGGCCAAACGGCGGCTGGTCTACAGTCTGCTGGCTTTGGGCTTGCCGGTCGCCAGTAAAGAGGAAGAGCCGGCGCGGGGCCTGGCCTTTGCTTTTCTGGACACGCTCGCCGCCGACGAGCCGGTCAGCACCGGCCATACTGATGGCCTGATTACGATCAACATCGCCGAAGCCGACAACGTGGCCCGAGAGCAGACGCGGGTGGCCATGAACGAACCGTACCGCACGCTGCTGGGCCATTTTCGGCACGAGAGTGGCCACTATTACTGGCTGCGCTTGATTCAATCTGGCCCCCACCTGGAGCCGTTTCGCCACCTGTTTGGCGATGAGCAGGCCGATTACCAGGCGGCCCTGGCTCGACATTACAACAACGGCGCTCCGGCGGATTGGCAGGAACGGTACGTCAGCGCCTACGCCGCCAGCCATCCCTGGGAGGATTGGGCGGAAACGTGGGCCCATTATCTGCACATCACCGACGCCATCGAGACGGCTCAGGAGTTTGGCATCAGCCTGCGGTGGCAGGAGACGGAGCAGCCCCGGTTTGGCACGCTGCGGGAACTGTGCCAGCACCCCTTCACGAATATCGTCAATCGCTGGCTGCCGCTGACCTATGCTCTCAACAGCCTCAACCGCAGTCTGGGCCAGGCGGATATGTACCCCTTTGTTCTCTCCCCAACAGTCATGGATAAGTTAAGTTTTGTCCACGAGGTCGTCAAGCAGGCCGGAGAGACTCACCCAGGTGGGTGATATAACCGGGCTGTTTATCGACCAGGTGAGCTATTGAAAGTTAGCTCTTTTCAATGCCGCAATCGCTCAACCCGGTGTAGGCCACGCGCCG
>CAZWZZ010000088.1:0-2160 GCA_964638395.1 uncultured Caldilineaceae bacterium | reverse complement strand
AAGAGTAAAGAGAGGAGTCATCATGGCGACAGACGATCATAAACTGGACAAAGATTTAGCCATCTTAGAAGCGATGGCCAAAGAAATGGAAGATTATCTGGAGGGGGACACGCTGTTTATGCCGATGCCCAATTACGCAGATATGCCAAATTTGACGATAGGTGGCTATCTGATACGACGACATCGCCTCCGGGCGCTGCCCGATCTTTTAGAGAAGGCGCAACAGCGCCGGCTTCAACAGGCCACGGAGCAGGTCGAGCAGGTTGTGGCGGACAAACCGGCCCGGTTCAAACTAAAAGCCGAACAGGAGTTGAAAGCCCGGATGCGGCAATGGGAGCAGTATTTGGAGGATTTGGAAGCGGGTGAAGACAGCTTATCTTACTACAAAACTGCCGTTGAGACTCGAGTGATGACTAGCCTATTGATGGATGAGTTGTACGATCATCCAGCCGAGGTTGAGTTCACAATCTCTGAGCGGTTGCGTGAACTGGATGAACGGCTACAGATCGAGTGGGAACCGGGCGATTTTATATGGCCGTCTGCATGGAAACCGGCCTATCCTCAAGAAAAGTATATCTGGTTGTATGGTAACCCTACAAAATAAACTCAACAACCTGGCCAGCCAGGGCCAAGGAGTTGGCAAATGAGGTTGACCGGTCTGGCGAGCCGAGTAAAAACAAAATTTGGCTATCACAAATTCAACCTCAAACAACGCTTGAACTTATTAGACCCGCTCCAAATTTTGCCCTACCGGGGCTACGGTACCCCCCACCGGCTCTATCTGAGAGGGCGCGTCCTGGAGAAAAAGGGGATTACTACCCTGGAGGAATTGAGCCAGAACACCTCCACCTGGACAAATATCGTCGATACCTTTCGTCGTCTCGAAAGTGATGAAGTGCCGGGGGCGCGTCTCTTGGCCCATTTCCGGGAGCGTGAAATCGAATTGGTGGCCGATGAGGAGGGCTTTTTCGTTCTCGATCTCGATCTGGCCCAGCCTATCCGCGTATTTGATCTGTGGCAAGCGGTCGGTCTGGAACTCATCGAGCCGAAGATAGGGGACCAACCCACTGTCCGGGCTGTCGGTCAGGTGCTAATACCGCCCGCCGAGGCCCGATTTGGGGTGATTAGCGACATCGATGACACGGTCATCAAGTCAGAGGCAACGAATTTCTTCAAAATGCTTCGCATTCTCTTTCTGGGCAACGCCCAAACGCGAACACCTTTCGAGGGCGTGGCCGACTTTTACCAGACTCTCCAACAAGGGCCGGATCGTCAACTTCAAAACCCTCTCTTTTACGTTTCCAGTAGCCCCTGGAATCTTTATGATCTGCTGATTGACATTTTTCAACTGCGGAATATTCCCCTCGGCCCGCTTTTGCTGCGAGATTACGGCATATCACGAGACGAAATTTTGCCCTTGGATCACAAAAAACATAAGTTAAACAAAATTGGGGCTATTCTCGACACCTATCCCGACCTCTCCTTTATTTTAATCGGTGATAGCGGTCAGAAAGATCCCGAAATCTACCGGCAGGTCGTGGAACATTATCCTGATCGGATTTTGGCGATCTACATCCGCGATGTGACCGGCCACAAACGGGATGGGCATATCCAAGAGATTGTTGAGTCCACTGCCGACCACGGCGTGGAGATGTTGCTGATGCCGGATACTGCCGCTGCGGTTCAACACGCCGTTGAGCGGGACTTCATTTCGCCAGCCTAAGTTCAAGACGCCAAAGATTTCCCAGAATTTCAGGCCGTTTTTTTAGGATTATCCTGCGGATGTATTTTGTTGAGCATCCACTCCCACACTTTCATGCCATCTATGGTTTATATATAGGTGCGTCCCAAATTTTAGGAGATAGCATCCTGAGTAGCCCTGAGTCTTTTTCAGGGCGTATCAAAGAATGCTGGACTTGAGGTAGCTCTGCACACCGTCGTGGATAGCGCAAAGCCAGTCCGTGACTGGCGTTTCCGGCCCAGAATCGCCAAGTCACGGACTTGGCTAGAGCTAAAAAAGCGGCTTTTTGGCTTGTCCACGGTTATATGCAGTGCTACCGGACTTGAAAATTCGCCTAAATTCTGGGACACATCCGCTTACATCGAGATGTTTGCTGTCTCTATGTTTTAACGTGTATAATGGTCTGCTCAAAAGTTACG
>CAZWZZ010000087.1:0-12864 GCA_964638395.1 uncultured Caldilineaceae bacterium | reverse complement strand
TAGAATGAGGTAGGAGATCGTATCGAAAGGGGCGGTTGCGGTCTACTGAGAATCATTGAAAGTCTGTAACTTCGACCAGCACAAAGGAGACAACCGATGCAATACGATTTAGTGTTTGAAGGCGGCGGGGCCAAAGGGATGGTCTTCGTCGGGGCGATGCAGGAATTTGAGGCACGCGGGCACACGACCGGACGGCTGCTGGGCACGTCGGCCGGAGCGATTACGGCGGCCTTGATCGCCGCCGGCTACAGCGCCGAGGAGTTGCTCAAGACCCTCAGCGAGCAGGAGGGGGGTCAGGCTGTTTTTGCCAGCTTTATGGACAGTCCCCCGGCCTATTCGCCGGATACCGTCCTCAACAGCCAGACCCGTGATTTGCTACGAACCATCGACTTTCCCTTCGTCCCCAACTTCGTCGAAGATAAGCTGGATGATTGGTTGGTGGGCACGCTGGCCAGCCAACCCCGCACCCGCCACATCTATGGCTTTCTTGAACATGGGGGCTGGTTCTCGGCGGATAGTTTCCTGACCTGGCTGCGGCGCAAGCTGGACAGCGGCACCTACGAGGGAACCCCCCGCCAATTCAGCCAGATGACCCTCGGCCAATTTTACGCCACTACCGGTCGCCACCTATCGCTGGTTGCCTCCGACACCACCGACGAGCGG
Organism: uncultured Caldilineaceae bacterium; assembly: GCA_964638395.1. GTDB lineage: Bacteria > Chloroflexota > Anaerolineae > 4572-78 > J111 > CAZWZZ01. Next base: position 12,201 of record CAZWZZ010000087.1, on the reverse strand, counting down.
ATGTTGGTCCTCAACCACACTACCGCCCCCGATTGCCCCCTGGTCTGGGCCGTGCGGATGTCGATGAGCATCCCTCTGGTCTGGCCGGAGGTGGTCTGGCAACCGGACTGGGGGCGTTACCGGGGCCGGCTTATGACCGATCACTATATCGTCGATGGTGGCCTGCTGTCCAACTTCCCCATCGAGCTTCTCGTCTCCGACCAACGCCGCATCACCAATATTATGGGGCGCAAGGAGCATAAGAACGTTCTGGGCCTGTTGATCGACGAGACTAAGGCTGTACCCGGCGCGTCGGTCAACTCTGGTGACGAAAATAATAATAACCGCTTCGACTTGGGCCAGATCGAGGCGGTGCAGCGCATTTTGCGGCTCATCAACACGGCCACCAAAGCCCACGATAAAATGGTCATCGAGGCCTTCGAGCAGTTGGTCATCCGGCTGCCCGCCCAGGGCTTCGGTACCACCGAATTTGGCATGCCGGAGGCCCGTCGCCAGGCGCTCATCAACGCCGGACGACAGGCAACGCGAGCCTTCTTCGAGACCAGAGCGCGGGAAATCGACCTGCGAGCCACCGTGGCGGCCCCGGCACCCGCCGAGATGGACGCGGCCTCCTATGCTGATAAGATGGCCGAGCATATGCTGGAAGAGTAAAATAGGATAAAAAAACCCACGGGTGGCGCTAATCATTACAGAGGGAACAGCGCCAACCCGTGGGCCACAGGAGGGAGGGGGATTTACATTCATTCTTGAAACGCCATTGTTTCAAAATGAAAACAAAGTTGGGTTAAAGCAAGGTGAACAACGTTATCGCCAGGCCGAGGATGCCCATCAACAGGAGGGCATAAGCGACCCCACACACCACATAAGCTCCGATCAAGATAACCCGCTTTAACGAATAAGGCCAGGTATGTAACGGCGGCAGTGACATGCGGGACGGACGATTGACTTCAGACGATTGCATATCATCCTCCTCGACGTGTGTGCTGTGACAGTTGTTAACCATTGCTTCGACAACCTTAGTATAGCACAAATTTACCGGCCTACCGTTTGTATTCCGTTTGTATTTTGTTGGAATGTGTCCATTTGTTTGAAGGAAGGTAACTATTCAGACTAACTACGGCTGGCATCCTGAGTAGCGCGGAATGGGCGGAATAGTAATGAAGCGCGTATCGAAGGGTGTGGGTCATCTGTACAGTTACGAAGGAAGTTGTCTATGTTTTCCCCCACCTCCCACACTATTCAACGTGGTTGCTGGGCAGTACTGCTCAGTCTGTTGAGCATTGCCGTTCTCATCGTCCTGACCATCTTTTTTGGGCTGCTGCTCGATCTCTTTCAACAGCATCGTACCGCTCCGTCTCCCTCCCAAGTCGCTGCCCTGACCTTGCCGACGGCTAATCCTCCGACGGCGACTTTAGGCCCCCCATTACCGGACGATGTGCGATTTATCCCTGAAACGCCGGTGAAGGGGTTTTCCAACTGCGAAGCCTATGGGTTTCGCGGTCTCATCAAGGCCGATGTAGCCTATGAGTCGGTGCAGGTCGTCGTCTGGCAGGATGGCTCGACCCTGCTGAAACTGGACTCCGTCGATCCGACCGGCCATTATCATCTTGAATTTACCGGCCAGCCGGCCCAACGCAAAGTGTGGATTCAGGTCTATCAAGATGACCTGCCGGTTTCCAAGCCATTTCCGCTGGAAATCCAGATCGACTGCCAGCGCGGCTTCCAGGTGTATGAAATCGACTGGAATGTTTCGCTTGACAATTGAGCGACTTGAGGTAGAGGAATTTTTGGCGCAACGCCGGAAACGTAGTATAGTCAGGCTGTAATGTCAGTCTGGGCCGCAAAAAATTAGTAACTGCTCCATAGGAAAAACGAATGATAAAAAACATGGCAATGTTGAGTGTTCACACCTGCCCTCTGGCCACATTGGGCGGCAAGGAGACGGGCGGAATGAATGTTTATGTCCGCGACCTCAGTCGGGAATTGAGCCGCCGAGGTATCTATGTGGATGTCTACACCCGTTCTCAAGACCCAAAAATTCCCCACATCAGGCCACTGGCAGAGTATGGCCGGGTTATTCACCTCAAAGCCGGGCCGGAGCAGCCCTACAACAAAAATTTAGTCTACAATCACCTGGATGAATTTGTGGCCGGGGTCAGGGCGCAGGTGGCGGCCGATGGCATCAGCTACGATATGATTTACAGCCATTATTGGCTGTCGGGCGTGGCTGCAGCGGCCCTGCGCCGACTCTGGGATACGCCTATCGCCCAGATGTTTCATACCCTGGCCGAAATGAAGAACCGCGTGGCCCAGACACCCGCCGAACGGGAGACCGGCCAGCGTCTTAATTGTGAGGGGGAGATTATGCGCTTTGCGGATCGCTTGATTGCGGCCACACCCCTGGAGAAAAACCAGATCACCTGGCTGTATGGGGCCGACCCCGACAAAATTTCCATCGTCCCCCCTGGCGTCGATCTGGCCCGCTTCAAGCCGATGAGTCCCCAGGAGGCCCGGCGCACTATCGGCATCCCCCCGGAGCATCGGATGATTTTGTTTGTGGGGCGCATCCAGCCGCTCAAAGGTATTGATGTCTTGATGCGGGCGCTGGCTATTGTCAAAAAGCGGGAGCCGAATCTGGCCAAAGATATCTGTGTCTCTATCATCGGCGGCGATCCTAACCCTGATTCGGAGATCGAGCAGGCAGAGTTCGAGCGCCTGGAGACGTTACGCACCGAGCTGGACATCACCGACTTGGTAGCCTTTCGGGGGGCCAAAGATCAGGATACGTTGGTCTACTACTACGCCGCCGCCGAAATGGTGGTGATGCCTTCCCACTACGAATCGTTTGGCATGGTCGCCATCGAGGCCATGGCCTGCGGCACGCCGGTCGTTGCTTCGGATGTGGGCGGCCTATCTTTTAGCATCGAAGATGGCTTCAACGGTTATCTGGTGCCGGGGCGGGATCATGAGGCCCTGGCCAACAAAATCATTCTGCTGCTCAAATATCCCCTCCTGCGGGAACAGTTGAGCGAACAGGCCCGCACCTGGGTGCAACGGTACAGTTGGGCCAACATTGCCGATGAACTACTCAATGTGTTCGACTGTATGGTGGAGAATTATCATCGAGAGGAAGCGTCCACCGTGCCCTGTTAAATCAGGCCACCGAGCGATCCAGCTCGGTGATGGCTAATAGATTTTTGGTGGGTACGGTGGCGGAGATAGGATCAGCCGGGGCTAAAATAAGGCGTTGCCCTCCATTCTGGCGGATGACTGCCTTGACCAGGTTCGTGATCTGCTCCGGCATTTCATTTTGCAAGTCAATCGTATCCAGACCGGTCATCAATGTTTTGTCCGTCAGCCCGAACGCATCCTCTAGCGACGGCCCACTGTGGTGATTATGCCAACTGATGGCGTGAACCGGATATTGACCGGCTTGCTGAAAGTAGGCATTTGGCCCGTGCATATGGAGGACCAGCGGGACGGGCTGCATTTTGACCCGCTCCAGAGCGATCAGGTCGTAGCGCACGACAAAGGCCTGATACATCGCCTCATCCAATAAATCCGCCCGTGACAGGCGGCTAATAAAAAATATGCCATCGGCCCCGGCTTCGAGGGCGGCATCGGCAAAGCGGCTGGTCGTTTCAGCGATGGTGGCCAGACCGATATGGACATCGGTGGGATGGGTCTCCAGATGTTCGAGTAATTTCTCCCCGGCCAGGGCTTGGGCCAGCGTCAACGGGCTAAAAACAGACATCAACAAAGGGGCATCGACCTCCCCCAATTGGTCCGTAACCAGTTTGATAGCGGTCAGGGCCTGACCATAGCTTCCCTCGCGGGGGTTGAGCGTACTCAGTTGTCGCCAATCCTCCGGCTTGCGAATAACCGGCTTTTTTAACTGCGGCGGCTGATTTTCAGCCTTGGCCGGGATAATCGTCGCTCCCCAATCCTCAATCGCATAAAAATCGTTCGGGGTTAGCTTAATCAGATCCAAATTATACTTATGATAAAAAGCCAGGGTAGCCGAGGCCAAACCGGCCGGGGTTTGATCCTGCTTGTGGAAATGACGCCACAAGCTCAACGGGACAAAATCTACGGCTTCCCCTTCCATGGCGGCATACACGCGCTCCCGCTTATTCATATTTCCATCCCTTTTTGACGCTCGTTCCCCGAAGCGTCTAATAAAAACTTCACGAATGAAGTTATATAGCCCTGCCTTCTGACTGTAGCTGAAGAGCAGGGCGGTCTGTAACAGTTCCCATTAATTTAAGAATCATAGCATAAAGTGGGCAACTCAACAAGAGAGGACAAGTGAAAAATCAGCCCAGTTGTCGGGTGTTGATCTCTTGCACGACCGAGGTATGGTGAACCAAGTCGCGCCACAATTGGGGGAGTTGATCCAGTTCGTAGCCTAAACGGCGGGCCAGGAAGGCGAACTCTTCGCTATCGGCAGGGGGAACGGTTAAATCTTTGGCATTGCCGCGCACCATACGCAAGGCGTTGATGAGCCGGCGCAGGAAAATATGGGCGTCCCGCAACGGCGCGTAATCATCCGTGGCCAGAATGCCGGCGGCGTTCAGCGCAGTCATAGCCGCCGCCGTATTGGTAATCCGTAAATTGGGGTTGTCCTGGCCGTGCATTACCTGCAAACCCTGCACCAGATACTCCACATCGACCAGACCGCCGGAACTGAGCTTGGCGTTAATCGTGCCGGCAGTGACATTGTGCCGAATTTGGCGCTCCCGCATGGCTCGCATCGCGGCCACATCAAACGTTCTATCAGCATACACGAATTGATCCCGTAACTGCACGATTTGTTGGCCCAATTTCAGGTCTCCGGCAATGGGCCGCAAACGGACAAGGGCTTGCCGTTCATAGGGCCAGGCCGGGCCGCCGGGCACGAAATATCGCTCGAAGGCCTCCAACGATACGCCCAGGCTGCCGGCCTTACCGTAGGGGCGCAACTGCAAATCCAGCTCAAAAACGCCTTCCCGCCGCGTCTGGATAATTTGTTCCACCTCCGCCACGAGACGGTTGAAAAACTCATTGTTGGCGATGACGCGGGGGCCGGTGGTACGGCCACTGCCGTTATAAATGAACATCAACTCGATGTCCGAGGCAAAGCCCATCTCCCGTCCGCCAAATTTCCCCAGGGCGCAGATGCTCAAATTGCAAACGTGCCGATTGTCCAGGCGGGGCAGGCCAAAATGGGAACGCAGCACACTGGCCGCAATCCGCTGGGCCGCCTCGACCACGACCTCGGCCAGATCGGTCAATTCGTTAGAAAATTGGGTCAATTCGTCGGTGTGCCCCTGAATCTGGCGCATATCAATGCGGAACATTTCTCGATCTTTGAAGGCGTTGAGCGCCTCCCGCTGGGCCAGATTATTGGCGTTGGTCTGCATCAGGGCGGCTACTTCGGCCCGCAAATCACTCTTGGATTTGGAAATGGGCAGGGCTTCGACATTTTCCAGAATCGGGAAGAGATTGGTGTGCTGCATCCGCAGAAAATCGGACCACAAGAAATCGCTGACGCCCAGCAGCCGGGCCAGGGTGTTCAACACTTCGGGCCGCTCCAGCGAGGCTAAATCTTGGGTCCAGTTTGGCTGGTTGAACAAATGGCCGACAAATTCGCGGAAATGGTTCAAAGCCAGTTCGGGATTGGGCGAGTGGGGCAGTAAATGGGTGAAATGTTTGATGAGGGCGGTGGCCACGCGCAATTCATGCTGTTTATCGGCAGCAGTGATTTTGTGGCCGTGGCTGTCGATGACGTACAGTGTGTCCTGAACGCGATTGTGGCTCGAGGCCACGATCATGCGTCGAATATTGATTCCGGTCAGGGCCAGGGCATTGGTCAGTTCATAGAGAAATCCGACGGTGTCCGGGGCGTCGATACGTAGCACCGTATGGCGCTCAGAGGCGTCGTTGTCGATGTCGATGTCGATGGGATAGAGGGTTTTGGGCAGTTCCCCCGCCCCGCGCAAGACCTGCCCGGCCCGCTTGGCCAGCTCGCCGTGGGCCTCGTGCTGCTGCCCATCCCGCAGATTGCGGACGAGTTGGGTCAAGCTCTGGGCATAATGCGCCCAATCTTGGGACGTGGGCCGGCCCTCGGTCGGGGTTACGGTGAAAACATCGACAATTTTTTGGGGCGTTTCTTTGCTCTCGCCGGCGGAAAGATCGACAGAGCGGCGGCGTCTGGGTTTGGGGGGCGGTGTCGCGGCGGGAACCGGTTCCGTATCCCGGCCATAGCTAAAAATCTGACCATCGATGATGTTAAAGCCGTGAACAAAGAGCAAGCCGCAAATGAGGGAGACCATCCCCACATAATCAGGGCCGATGATCGTGACCTGCCAGACGTTATCCTTGAGATGTTTGGCTTCGACCCTGATCGGATGGGTCTCATCCAGCGTCTCGACGACTTCGGCGTGATGTTTGATTTCGCGGTCGTTGAAGGCAGTGACGTAGGTCGGCGGCATCCGGGTCAGGTGGGGCAAAATATCCGGGGTTGCGGGTTTGGGCCGGTCAGCCGCGGCCTCCTCATCCTGCTCATCCCCCAGATGACGCTGGTAAATAACCCGAATAGCGGCGCTATGTTGCTCGTAGCGAGCCATAAAGTTCGTACCCGCCTCCGTGCCCTGAAAGCCCAGGCGCCGGGCCAGGTGATCGAGAGCCTGGGGCGAGTCGGGCAATTTGTGGGTTTGCTGATAATGCATCAGTTGCAGATGATGCTCGACGGTTCGCAAAAAGGTGTAGCCGCCCACCAGCACCCGGTAGGCTTCTGCCGAGAGAATCTCCTCATCGTGGAGCAGACTCAAGGCGTCGAGCGTGTTCGCGCTGCGGATGTGGGGATGGGCGTCACCGTGGATGAGCTGTTCGGCCTGGGTCACAAATTCAATATCACGGATCGAGCCTTCCCCCAGCTTGACTTCGCCCCACTGCTGGCCTTGCCGCTTGAGCTTCGTCTCGATACGTTGCTTGAGGGTGTGAATCTCGGTACGCACGGTTTGCGGGTCGGTTTGGAATAGAAAAGGTTGGATCCGTTCCAGAAATTTCTGGCCGAGCGTCATATTGCCGGCCATCACCCGGGCTTTGAGGAGGGCCTGCTTTTCCCACAACCCGGCGTGTTTTTCCAAATAGCCCAGATAACCATCGACCGAAGAGACCAGCGAGCCACTCCGGCCCCAGGGGCGCAACCGCATATCGACCCGATAGAGAAACCCCTCAGCAGTCGTCCGGTTCAAAATCTCGATCAGTTGCTGCCCCAGGCGCATATGCTTTGTTGGTTTACTTTGGGCGATGAAGAGGAGATCAATATCAGAGCTGTAGTTCAACTCTTGCCCGCCCAGCTTGCCCATGGCCAACACAAAAAAGTCATCGACCGGGGTTTCGGCCAATTCGGCGGCGACGAACAGCCCGGTCTGGATCAGGCTATCGGCCAGATAAGAGAGTTGGCTGGTTACGGTCGTCAGATCGAACGAACCGAGCAAATCGGAGGTGCCGATACGGAGCAGCTCCCAGCGCTGGAACCGGCGTAAGGCATCGAGCAGCGGGGCCGGGTCGATGGGCCGCTGGCCGTTGAGCAGCGGAGCGATGGTGGCCTGGGCTTCGTTCCGCAGTTGGGCCACGCTTTTAGGTTCGGCCAGGCGATGATGGGCCGTCAGCCGGGAAAAGTAGTGGGGATGGCGCACCAGAATATCGGTCAAAAATTGGCTGCCCTCAAACAGCCGCACCAAAATCTCCAGGGGCCGGGGATTCTGGACGAAATCGTGCAGAATCTCTTTTTGATCGGAGGCATTTTGGATGAAGCGTTCAAAATTGACCAAAACCTGGTCGGGATTGGCCGTGGCGCTCAGGGCCAGCAAAATTTGGGGCAGGGCCTCGGCCAGCGCCGCCTGGGTCTCCGGCGGCTGGACCATCCGCTTGAAGGCCCGGTAGGCAGCCTGATAGCCGCTAAAACCGGCCGGTTTTAGCAGGTGGCGGACGATGTCTTCATCTAACTCATCGTGCCGCAGTAATTCAGGGGCGTCTTTGAACGTAGTTATGCTCATCGTGGACGTATTATAACGTAAATTATGGTGAAAATAAAATAGAGGCAGGTCCGAAGACCTACCTCTTCTCAATCAACAAGGGTTAGCCGAGGCTGATCCTAAATATCAAAGTACAGTTCAAACTCGTGCGGATGGGGCCGCAGGCGGACCGGGTCGATTTCCTCTTCCCGCTTGTATTCGATGTAAGATTCGAGCAACTCTTTGCTGAAGACATCCCCTTGCAGCAGAAATTCGTGGTCTGCTTCGAGTTCGTCGAGAACGGCGTCCAGCGTGGTCGGCGTGTTGGTGATCTCCGCGGCTTCTTCCGGGGGCAGGTCGTACAGATCTTTGTCAATCGGCTCGCCGGGGTCGATTTGGTTCTGGACGCCGTCGAGACCGGCCATCAACATCGCCGAGAAGGCCAGGTAGGGGTTGCAACTGGGATCGGGGGCGCGGAACTCGACCCGCTTGGCTTTGGGGCTGCCGGAGTACATCGGGATACGGCAGATAGCGGAGCGGTTACGCTGCGAGTAGACCAGGTTGATCGGCGCTTCGTAGCCGGGAACCAGCCGCTTGTAGGAGTTGGTGCTGGGCGCGGCGAAGGCCAGAATAGCGCCGGCGTGCTTCAACAGACCGCCGATGTAGTAGCGGGCCGTTTCGGACAGACCGGCATACCCGGCGTCGTCGAACATAATCGTGTCGCCATCTTTCCACAGGCTTTGGTGGGTGTGCATGCCGCTGCCGTTATCCTCGAAGAGGGGCTTGGGCATAAAAGTGGCGGTCATCCCGTTTTGGCGGGCGACGTTCTTGACGATATATTTGTAGGTAATCAACTTATCCGCCATGCGGGTCAAGGTGTCGAATTTCAGGTCGATTTCACATTGACCGGCGGTGCCGACTTCGTGGTGATGCACTTCGACCTCAAGGCCGACCGCTTCCATGGCCAGCACCATTTCCGTCCGCAGGTCTTGCAGCGTATCGGTGGGAGGCGCGGGGAAGTACCCTCGCTTGGCCGGAATCTGGCCGCCCAGGTTGGGGGTTAATTCGTCGCCGCTATTCCACCAGCCTTCCATACTATCAACCGAATAGAAAGCGGAGTTGGCGGAGGTCCCGTAGCGGACATCGTCAAAGACGAAGAACTCGGCTTCCGGGCCAAAGAAGCTGGTGTCGGCGATGCCGGTTTGCTTCAGATAGGCTTCCGCTTTTTTGGCTACATAGCGGGGGTCTTTGATGTAGGGCTGCCGGGTGATGGGGTCATAGATATCACAAATGACGATCATCGTCGGCGCGGCAAAGAAAGGATCGACAAAGGCGCTGGTCACATCCGGGATCAAGATCATATCCGATTCATCGATGGTTTGGAAGCCTCGAATTGAGGAGCCATCAAAACCTAAGCCTTCTTCAAAGATCTCTTCATCGATGGCTTTGACGGATAAGCTAAAGTGATGCCAGATACCAAAGGGGTCGATAAAGCGAAAATCGACCATTTTGATGTCATGCTCTTCCAGAGCGCTCATCAAGCCCGAAACGTCTACAATGTTTAGTGAAGTCATGTTGCTTCTCCTTCGAAAATTGGTTTTTATATTTATGGCTTTATGACGAAAATAAAACCACAGAGGCCTACAGACCGGCGGTTGGCAAAAATCTCCAAGCCTCTGGGGTTATTTTCTGATGAGATGGGCCACCTGCAAGGTTTTTGAAACTTTGTAGGTGTGGTTTAAGGCGTTGATTTCGCCTACAGACCTGGCAGGTTCTAAAAACCTACAAGGTCTAAAACAATCAATCGGTTTGAATATCAACCTCGCCCGGCGCATCGATCAAGCGGCGGCGGATGAGGTCACGGGTGACCCGGTTGTAAAGGTCTTCGTTATTTTTGCCGATGTACAGGCTGTAACGATCTTCCGTATCTCGATACTCCAGGGCCAACACAAAATCTTGGCCTTGATACAGCGGTAGCTTGAAGCCGTGGTAGACCATTTTGCGGGGCAGGGGGATGAGGTTGGTGCGGACCTGTTTCCAATGATCCGGCATCAGGCGGTCGGCCCGCAGATTGTAGTTGTTGGTCAAACGGTTGTCGGCCATCAAGGCTTCGGCGACTTTGTTACGGAGGGTAAAAACTTCAAGGCCGTTGTCAATGGGCACTTCATGTTTGGTGCTGGCGGCGTAGACAAACAGTTCATTCTCGGTTTGGGAATGGAACACCGGTGCCCAAAATTCATGTTCACTCGCTTCCATCGGCCGCTTTTTGAGATAAAAGGTGGGCCGGATGAGGGATAATCGCTCTTTATTGACGCCCCGCACATGGAGCTTGTCCCCCAGATCCATCGGGCCAAGCACTCCCGTTTGTTGCAGGTAATCGGTCAAATATTCCCGGACTTTGGCCAACTCCACGTGTCGGAAAACGATGCCCTGCGGAGTGACAGCCGCCACTTTGTCCCCGATAGTGTAGACCGGAAACATCCGCCGCGACAGCCGGGTGATGAAGACATAGGTCGGCATGCGGGACATATGCTCCAAGCCCACCAGCAGCGATTGGGCCTTGGGGCCAAGTTCTCGCAGGGTGTCAGCTTGGACCTGCATGCCACACGCCTCGACCACGTAGGTGATCCCATGGGATAGAATGACTGGAATCTTAAAAGTGCGTTCCCAGTCCAATTCTGAAGCCCCGATTTCAACATACATATAGTAAGGAATGATGTTGTTGTTGCCTAAATCGGGGTTACGTTCGAAAGTGATTTTCATAACCGACATAGATTTGACAAGGTCAGGCTGGGAGTTGACTCAGCAACTCCCAGCCCGTGTGAAAGGTTTTAGTCAACCAGATAAATCGCTAATTTATTTAGCCAGCGCCGGCGTGTTGCTCGGCCCATATTCCGGGTAGCTGATGGAGCCGTGTTCGGTCACATCCAGACCTTCCAACTCTTCCTCTTCGGTGACGCGCAGGATGCCCATCGACTTCAAGATGGTGAAGAGAACGAACATCGTCACAAAAGCCCAGATGGGAATGACAATGGAGCCAACCAACTGCGGGAAGAAGGTATGTCCGGCGGCTCCACCAAAGATAGCCGTGGCCAGACCACCCCAGATACCACACAGCCCGTGAACCGGCCAGGCCCCCACCGGGTCGTCGATGCGTAATTTTTCCAGCAGGATCATCCCGACGATAACCAGCACCCCGGCCACGGCCCCGATGATGATAGCCGAGATATTCGTAACCGAGTCACAGTTGGCAGTGATCCCGACCAGCCCGGCCAACATCCCGTTGAGCGAGTAGGACAGGTCCGGCTTACCGCTGACAAGGATCGAGGCAACCATCGCCAGCACGGCCCCGGCAGCAGCGGCCAGCAGCGTGTTCGAGGCGATCAACATCGTCGCGTCGGTGTTGGCCGACCCGGCGAAGGCTAACTGGCTGCCGGGGTTGAAGCCAAACCAACCGACCAGGAGGATGAACACCCCCAGGGTAGCCATCGTAATGTTGTGGCCCGGCATCGGGTTGGCCGTGCCATCCTTGTTGAACTTTCCGATACGGGGACCCAGCACCATCGCCCCGGCCAGACCGGCGAAGCCACCCACGGCGTGAACGACCACGGAACCGGCGAAGTCATAGAAGCCCATTTGATCGAGGAAACCGCCGCCCCATTTCCAGGAGCCACTGATCGGATAAATGAAGGCCGTCAACACGGCACTGTAAACCAAGTAGGACTTGAACTGCATCCGCCCGGCGACCGCCCCGGAGACGATGGTCGCTGCCGTGGCCGCAAAAACGACCTGGAAGAACCAATCGACCTGGGGATGTAACACGCCGGGACCAGGGGCGCCGCCCTCTGGAATACCGACCTGGCCGAAACCAATGTAGCCGTTGAACTCACCCGGATACATCAAACCGTAGCCGATGATGAAGTACAACAGCGCCCCAACGCTCAAATCCATCAAGTTTTTGAATAGAATGTTAATGGTGTTCTTGCTGGCGTTGAAGCCAGCTTCCAACATCGCAAACCCGGCCTGCATAAAGAGAACTAATACAGCCGCTACAAATAGAATGGTGTTGTCGATGGCGTAGTAGGCCATCTCAGCCGTGACCGGCTCTTCTTCCTGAGCAAAAGCCACGCTCGCCCCAATCAGGCAGAAAACGATGGCCATGGGCAAAGCCCGCAACAGTAATGATAAACGGTGTCTC
>CAZWZZ010000086.1:0-13081 GCA_964638395.1 uncultured Caldilineaceae bacterium | reverse complement strand
CTAATTGTTTTTTCAGTTTTTCGTAGTCGGCTTTTAACTGAGCCAATTCATCCTCGACTTATCTACCAGTCATCATCGGTGTTCCACTCTGCTTCTGACAGGCCGTAAGCCCCGGCCTTTAGCACCTTCAGCGACAGCAGGGCACATTTCAGCCGCGTCGGACCAATCGAAATACCGAGGGCTTCCAAAATTTCCTCTTTGCCAATCTGCTTGGCCTCATCCAGGCTTTTGCCTTCAATCATTTCCATCAACATACTGGCGCTGGCCTGGCTGATAGCGCAACCCCGCCCTTTGAAGGCCACTTTGTCGATGATGTTCTCTTCATTGACGTGCAAATCAATGCGAATCACATCGCCACACAGCGGATTGTCCTCCTCGTGCGTGTGAGTCGGCCTGTCCAGCGTCCCGGCGTGGCGGGGATGCCGATAATGATCTAGAATATTTTCCCTATATAAATCGTCCATAACCTACTTACGTTCCAAACAGTTCTATCACTTTTTCCAAACCGGCCACCAGGCGATCCACATCCTCCGGGGTGTTGTAAACGTAGAAGCTGGCTCGCGTTGTGGCCGGGAGACCGAATTTATCGTGCAGGGGCATCGCACAGTGGTGACCGGCCCGGACAGCAATGCCCTCGCCATCCAGAACCGCCGCGATGTCGTGGGGATGGATGTCGCCCAGCGTGAAGGAGATGGCCCCGCCGCGATGCTCCGGCTTCTGCGGCCCGTAGATACGCAACCCTTCGACCTGGTTTAATTTTTCCAGCGCGTAGCGGGTCAACTCGATTTCGTGTTGGCGCACCTCGGCCATATCCAAGCCGTTCAGATAATCAACCGCTTCGGCCAGGCCGACCGCCTCGGCAATCGAGGGCGTGCCCGCTTCGAATTTCCAGGGCAACTCATTCCAGGAGCTACCCTCCAGGGTCACTTTTTTAATCATATCACCGCCGGTCATAAAAGGCGGCATCTCCGTCAAGATTTCCTGGCGGCCCCACAACACGCCCAACCCGGTCGGGCCGAGCATCTTGTGGCTGGAGAAAACCAGGAAGTCACAATCGAGGGCCTGAACATCGACCGGCATATGGGGCACGGCCTGCGCCCCATCCAGCAGTACCAGCGCCCCGACGGCGTGGGCCTTTTCGATAATTTCCTCAATCGGCGGGATCGTGCCCAGCACGTTACTCATCTGGGTGATGGCTACCAGCTTGACGGCAGGAGTCAGCATGTCATCGAAAGCGGCCATATCCAGATAACCCTGCGCGGTGACCGGCACATATTTGACCGTGGCTCCGGTGTGGGCCGCCACCTGTTGCCAGGGCACGAGGTTGGCGTGATGCTCCATCTCGCTAGTCAAGATGACATCCCCGGCCTTGAGGTTCATCCGCGCCCAGCTAAAAGCCACCAGGTTGATGCTTTCGGTCGCGTTGCGGGTAAAGACAATCTCGCGCCAACTGCGGGCATTGATGAAGCGGCCCACCTTTTTGCGGGCATTCTCATACGCTTCCGAGGCTTTCTCGCTGAAATAGTAGATACCCCGGTGGACGTTGGCGTTATACTCCCGGTAGTAAGAGTCCATCGCCTCGATGACCGAGGCCGGTTTCTGCGAGCTGGCCCCGCTGTCGAGATAGGTGACCGGATGGCCCTTCAACTCTTGTTGAAAAATTGGAAACTCTTCGCGAACTTTCGTGACATTGAACATAGGTTTGACTCCAACCGCTATGGGTTGATTATAGTTGACTGCATTGGATTCAGCAAAGACCTTTCATAAAACGTAAAACGTAAGCCCAATCTCTCAACAAAACCCTTACGTTTTACAGCTTACGATTTACGAGCTTGTCTAGCTAAAATGGTCAATGGGCTTTCGGTTTACTGCTCCACTCAACCGACCGGGTCTTGATTGAGATTATTAATAGAGACGACCCGGAGGTCGTCTCTATAGTACAGGCGTCCCTACTTGTCGGACGTTGAATTGCTCACATCTCTTACTACTATGGACGTTCAGAAATTGTCTTTGGCTCGTGGTTCGTAGTAACGACTTTAGTCGTCCGAAACGGCTAACGCCGTCACTACAAACCTAAAATGTTTTTCTGAAAAACTTATACCGCCGGTTTAATCACCAATCTTGGCGGAGACGGCCTCGAACAGCTTGCCCCGGACGCGCTCATTGTGCATGCGGTCGAAGACTTTATAGAAGAAGCCCTCCACCACCATCCGCAGAGCGGTGTTGCGGGGGATGCCCCGGCTCATCAGGTAGAAGACATACTCCTCATCCACCTGGCCGATAGTCGCCCCGTGGGATGCTCGCACATCGTTGGCGTCGATTTCGAGGCTGGGCATCGAATCGGCCCGTGCCCCTTTGTTCAGGATCAGGTTCTCGTTTTTGAGATAGGAGTTGGTCTGCTGGCCGCTCTCCTCAATTTTGATAAGGCCGGTGAAGACGCTGCGGCTCTTGTCCTGAACCGCGCCGTGCAGCAGCAGGTCGCCGGTCGTGGCCAACCCCACGTGGTGCATCAGGGTATCGACATCGAGATGCTGCTTGTTCCGCATAAAATAGATGCCGTTCAGTTCCATCATCGAGCCGTTGCCGGCCAAGACGCTGTCGTAGAAGGTTTTGGTGATGCGTCCACCCAACTGGCCCGTTTCCCAGATGGCGATGCTGTCATTCTGGCTGACGGAGCGGTTGACGTTGAAGTTGAAGACATCTTCGCCCCAACGCTGAACCTCGACGTGGCGGATTTGAGCGCCTTCGGCAGTGTATAGCTCGACCGCGCCAACGTTGAGGGCCTGGCCGTGATCGTCGTGGGAGATTTGCTCCAGGATAAAGGTGGCGTTGGCGTATGCCTCGCCGACGATCAGGGTGCGGGGCAAAACCGCGCTGCCCTGGCCGTCGAGAATGACCGCCGCCTGGAAGGGATGTTCGATCTCGACCTCGGCGGGAATATAAAGGAAGACACCCGCTTGCCATAGGGCCGCGTTCAGAGCGGCAAACTTGCTGTGGGAGGGCGGCGTGGCCTCCGCCGCCAGATATTTTTCGACCAGATCGGGATGCTCTTTGACCGCCGTAGACAGGTCGCTAAAAATCACGCCCTGCTCGGCCAGCGATGGGTCAACCTCGAAGTAGACCACGTCGTTATTGGCCATCACCAGCCGTCCGGCAGCCGGGTAATCGGCTTCGATGGCTGATTGGACATCCTCCGGCAAATCGCTAATTTTATCGAACGTGCCCCCGGCCGGGGTGAAAGAAGCCGTTCCGGCCAGGTGCATTTTTTCCCATTTAACTTTCTTCAAATTTGTCCGTCGCCACGCCTCATCAGAGGTCGAAGGCATCGGCGTCTCTTCAAAAACGGTCCAGGCCGTTTTGCGCTTCTGGGCCAGCCAGGCCGGTTCATTCAGCCTGGCCGACGTTTTTTCCACATCCTGCGCGGTGAAGAGGCCCGAATCCATCAACTTGTCGGGGCGTTTGGAGACGGTCATCGTTAGTTCTGCCATTTTAACCGACCGACCCCTCCATTTCCATTTCAATCAGACGGTTCATTTCCAGCGCGTACTCCATCGGCAGCTCTTTGACAATCGGCTCGATAAAGCCGCTGACAATCATATTGGCCGCTTCATCCTCAGGAATACCCCGGCTCATCAGATAGAACAACTGCTCCTCCGACACTTTGGAGACGCTGGCCTCGTGACCGATGGAGACATCTTCATTCTCGATCTCGATGTAGGGGAAGGTATCGGACGAGGAGTCCTCATCCAAAATCAGGGCGTCACACACGACGTTGCTCTTGCTCTTTTCGGCGTTCGGCGCGACTTTGACCAGACCGCGATAGGTGGTTCGCCCGCCGCCTTTGCTGATTGACTTGCTGGTGATAACCGAGCTGGTGTTCCGTGCAGCGTGGACGGCCTTGCCCCCGGCATCCTGCAACTGTCCTTTCCCGGCGAAGGCAATCGACAACACCTCGCCGTGAGCGCCTTCATCCATCAGCCAGATGGCCGGGTACTTCATCGTCAGCTTGGAGCCGAGGTTGCCGTCAACCCACTCCATCGTCGCGTTTTTGTAAGCTTGCGCCCGCTTGGTGACCAGGTTGTAGACGTTGTGGCTCCAGTTTTGAATGGTCGAGTAGCGGCAGCGAGCGTTGTCCTTGACGATAATCTCGACGACGGCGCTGTGCAGGCTGTCGGTCGAGTAGGTCGGGGCGGTGCAGCCCTCGACGTAGTGAACGTAGGCCCCTTCATCAACGATAATCAGCGTCCGCTCAAACTGGCCCATATTTTGGGCGTTGATGCGGAAGTAGGCTTGCAGCGGCAGGTCGATGTGAACCCCCGGCGGCACGT
Source organism: uncultured Caldilineaceae bacterium (assembly GCA_964638395.1). Taxonomy (GTDB): domain Bacteria; phylum Chloroflexota; class Anaerolineae; order 4572-78; family J111; genus CAZWZZ01. The sequence goes on along the minus strand of CAZWZZ010000086.1, from coordinate 8,753 downwards.
AGATGAAGCTCCCGCCGGACCAGACCGCCGTATTCAACGCCGCAAATTTGTTATCTTCCGGCGGAATAACCGTGGTGAAATACTCTTTGACGATATCAGGATGTTCCCGCAGCGCGGCGTCCATATCGAGAAAGAGGACACCTTTCTTCTCCAGGTCTTCGATGATGCTGTGGTAGATGACTTCGCTCTCATACTGAGCGCCGACGCCGGCCAGGAACTTCTGCTCGGCTTCGGGAATACCGAGGCGATCAAACGTGTTTTTAATATCCTCCGGCACATCATCCCAGGACTCAAAGGCTTTCTGGGCATCAACCGGTTTGATGTAGTAGTAGATGTCGTCGAAGTTAATCGTATCCAACATCCCGCGCCCGCCCCACTTCGGCATCGGGCGCTCCATAAAATGTTTGTAGCCGCGCAGCCGGAATTCAGTCATCCATTCCGGCTCCCCCTTCATCCAGGAGATTTCGCGGACTATTTCTTCGTTCAGTCCCTTGCGGGCTTTGAACGCATAATTTTCAGGAACACTAAAGCCATATTTATATTCATCAAGATTGACATCAAATGTAGTAGCCATTGTTGTTATACCCCATTCCTTAAATTTAAGTAATTGGTTATTAGTGGTTGGTAATTAGCTTTTATGACGAGTAACCGGCAATTAACAATTGTCAATTACTATTTACCAATTACCATGCTTTACGCTTTAACTAACTTATCGTAACCTTCTGCTTCCAATTGGTGGGCCAATTCCGGGCCGCCCGATTTGACGATTTGGCCGTCGTGCATGACGTGGACGTGGTCGGGCTTGATGTAGTCGAGGATGCGCTGGTAGTGGGTGATGACAATGAAACCCCGGTCGGGACCGGTCAGGGCGTTGACCCCATCAGACACGACTTTCAGGGCGTCGATGTCGAGGCCGGAGTCGGTTTCATCCAGAATGGCGAACTTCGGTTCGAGCAGGGCCATTTGCAAAATCTCGGCCCGCTTCTTCTCCCCACCGGAGAAGCCTTCATTTAAGTAGCGCCGGGCAAAGCTCTTGTCGATTTTGAGCAAATCCATCTTTTCCATCATCATTTTGCGAAATTCGGTGATGGGAATACCTTTTTTACCGTTGCCGTTGGCCTCACCCTTAACGGCGTTGACCGCCGTGCGCAGGAAGTTGGCCATGCTGATGCCCGGAATGGCCGTTGGATATTGAAAGGCTAAGAATAGGCCCATCTGCGCCCGCTCATCGGCGGACAGTTCCAGAACATTGACCCCATCCAGCCACACTTCGCCCCCCTCAACCTCATACTTGGGATGACCGGCCAGGGCGTAGGCCATCGTACTTTTACCGGAGCCGTTCGGCCCCATAATTGCATGGGTTTCGCCCAGCTTGACTTCCAGGCTCAAATCCTTCAAGATCAACTTATCTTCGACACTAACCCGCAGGTTTTTAATCGAGAGAGATGACATAATGTTAACTAAACTCCTTTTATCACTTCCCCGAACTTTTGTCCAGGTTTTGTTTGTAGTTTGACTAATTCTAGTACGGAGGTCATTCTAACATGCTCATCCGACTTTGTCAACTATTTGGTTATTAAATATATCAAAGATTGCAAAGTTGCGGGGGGTATGTTATAATGCGGTTGGTTTGTTATTGTAGCATATCAGGGATAGGAAGATAAGAGATAGTAAGATAAGAAGATTGGAGCGGTAGAAGATTGAATGTGTCGTTTACCACACCACAATCTTCCAATCTTCCACCTTCCAACCCTTCCAAATTTTCCACAAGTTGACTGAGGATAGTAGTATCAAAAGGGTTGAATAATATGGCCAAAACCAACGGAAATAGCACGCTTATCAACAAACAGATGCCGGCCACACGACGGCGGATTTTAACACTGCTCAAGGAAAAACACGAATTGACGGCAGATGAATTGGCCGACCTGCTGGGCATCAGCGCCGTAGCGGTGCGCCGTCACCTGACCAAGCTGGAGCGGGACCAACTCGTTGCCTACCGGGAGGTGCAGCGGGGCATGGGTCGGCCCAGTTTTGTCTACGAACTGGGCGAGGCGGCGGATAGCTTCTTTCCCCGCCGTTACCAGGAGTTGGCTCTCGATGTGTTGGTGACCGTCAAAGATTTATACGGTAACGAAGCCGTCGACCAGGTGTTCGAGCAACGCTCTCGCCAGATCATCGACCGTTACCGGCGGCAGGTGACCGGCGAATCGCTCGAAGATCGCCTGGAGCAGTTGACCAAGCTGCGAGAAGCCGATGGCTATATGTCCTCCTGGCAGACCAGCGAGGATGGCTGCTACATTCTCCGCGAGGCCAACTGCCCCATCATGCACGTCGCCGAAACCTGCGACTCCGCCTGCAACCAGGATATGATTTTGCTGGAAGACTTGCTTGATGCTAAAGTAACCCGTACCGATCATCTCATCGCGGGGGATGGGGCTTGTTGCTATCAGGTGCGGGCAAAGGAAAAAATGTCATGAGCAGAAATGACCTGGCTTCTCCAGTCGTTGAAACTATCACCTATCCCGAAAGTGATGGCCAGCCGATGGCGGACAACAGCAAACAGTTCCGCTGGATTACCACCATCGAGGGTAATCTGGAAATCCTGTTTGAACAGGAACCGGACGTCTTCATCGCCGGGGATATGTTTTGGTATCCGGTCGAAGGCAACAACCGCCTGCGCGTGGCCCCGGATGTGATGGTCGTTTTTGGGCGGCCCAAAGGAGACCGGGGCGCTTATCTGCAATGGCGTGAAGGGAACATCCCGCCCCAGGTCGTCTTTGAGATTTTGTCGCCGGGCAACACGGCCAGAGAAATGGCCAACAAACTCGACTTTTATGACACCTACGGCGTGGCCGAGTATTATCTCTACGACCCGGACAGCGGCCGGTTAGAAGGGTGGCAGCGGTCTGACGGATCACTGCGAGCCATCGACACAATGGCCGGTTGGGTCAGCCCCCGCCTGGGGGTGCAATTTGACCTCGATGGCTCTGATCTGGTTTTGTTGTATCCTGATGGTCGTCGTTTCCTAACTTTTCTGGAATTGAACCAACGTCGTCAACAGGCCGAAATGCGAGCGGAAGCCGCCGAAGCGCGGGTCAAAGAGCTTGAGGCCAAACTGAGAGATGCGGGATTGCTTTAGAACCGTCTAAACACGACAATGAGGAAACGAATTGAACGTCACCGGATACATCTGGCTTGATGACATCGTAGAGAAATTACACCAGAAACACAATGTTCTGCCTGAAGAAATACGAGAAGTTTTCAATAGTCGCCCCAAGTTTCGTTTTGTTGAAAAAGGACATCGTCCGAATGAAAATGTGTATTTTGCTGCGGGGCAAACAACGGAGGGTCGCTATTTGATAATCTTTTTCGTATACAAAAAGGATAAGCGAGCTTTGATTTTATCGGCCAGAGATATGACTCGGAAAGAAAGAAGGCGATATGAGCGCAAATAAGAGTTCAATTTCACAAGCACAATCTTATCAAGAGATCGGAGAGTTTTGGGATACCCACGATGTAACGGATTACTGGGAGGATACTGAGTCGGCTGAATTTGAAGTAGATATTCAATCCGAGGTCAGATATTGTGCTTTGGAACGAACATTAGTAAATCAGGTGAGCGAAATAGCCTGGCAAAAAGGTGTATCGGTAGAAACATTGGTAAATCTCTGGATTCAAGAAAAAGTTAAAGAAGAATTGGCAGATGTTTCGACAGCAGCCTGACGGGTATTGTTTGTAAAGAATCTTTTGTTAAAAACATCTCTGGGAGGAGATTTAATGACAACCGTGACCCAATCACAAATCTTGACCGCCCTCGGTCAAGTGATTGAACCCAATTTACAGAAAGATATTGTTAGCCTCAATCTGGTCAAAAATGTGCAGATTGACGGCGGGGCGGTCTCATTTACCATCACCCTGACTACCCCGGCCAGCCCCTTCAAGACCTACGTGCAGGAGGAAGCGACCGAAGCCTTGCAGGCCGTGCCCGGCGTTGAAAAAGTGACGGTCGATTTCGAGGCCAGAGTGCCCGCCGATTCCCGCCTGTTGAGCAAGATGGACATCGGCGTGCGAAACGCCATCGCCGTGGCCTCTGGCAAGGGGGGCGTTGGCAAAAGCACGATGGCCACCAATCTGGCCCTCAGCCTGGCGCTGGATGGGGCCAAAGTGGGGCTGTTGGATGCCGACCTGTATGGCCCCAACATTCCGATGATGATGGGGGTTGACGAGCGGCCCACCGGCCACAACAATCGCATCGTGCCCCCGGAAAAGCATGGCGTCAAGCTGATGAGTATGGGCTTTCTGGTCGATCCGAACCAGGCCGTCATCTGGCGGGGGCCGATGATCCACAACGCTCTGCGCCAATTCTTGCAGGATGTGGAGTGGGGCGACCTCGACTATCTGGTGGTTGATTTGCCGCCCGGCACCGGCGACGCCAGCCTCAGCCTGGCCCAGAGCCTCAGCCTGACCGGGGCGGTTATCGTCACCACCCCGCAGCAGGTGGCTCTGAGCGACGTCGTTCGCGGGGTGCAGATGTTTGAGCAGCTCCAGGTTCCGATCATCGGCGTCATCGAGAATATGAGTTACTTCAAGGCCCCCGATACCGGCAAACGGTACGACATCTTCGGCCACGGCGGCGGTTCGGAAATGGCCAAGCAGGTGGGCATCGAGTTCCTCGGCGAGGTTCCGCTGGAGCCGGAGGTCCGCATCGGCGGCGATGAAGGCTCGCCGATTATCATCCGCGATCACGAATCGGCGGCGGCCAAAGCCATCCGCGAGGTGGGCCGCAAGGTCACGGCAGCGGTAACGGTGCAAAACCTGGCCGGTTCCTCGGCCCAAGCCTTCTCCGATCCGTCGTTGAAGATTGTGAATTAGCCAAAATCGTCCGCATCAAAAGGCGCAATCGCTGGATTGCGTCTTTTTTATTCTTCCGGTATCTTTAGTTAAGTGAGGATTTTTCAGGAGCGTGATGATGACAGAAAATCTTATGCCCCCACCCCTGGCCGCTCGCGCCGGACGCATCCCCGGCGAGGGCGCTATCGAAACCCTGAGCCGCGCTTTGAGCCTGGAGGCGCAGGGGGTCGATATGATCCATCTGGAAATTGGCCAGCCTGACTTTCCCACGCCGGAACATATTGTTGAAGCCGGCGTGTCCAGCATGCGCCAGGGACGCACCGGCTATGGCCCGGCAGCCGGGACGCCGGAGCTGCGGGCGGCGGTAGCCGAACATGTGGCCGAGACACGCCACATTCCGGTTGATCCGGGCCGGGTTATCATCCAGCCCGGCGGCAAACCGGTCATTTTTTACACGATGCTGGCCCTGATCGAGCCGGGGGATGAGGTCATTCTGCCCGATCCTGGCTTCCCCATCTATGCCGGGATGACCCGCTTTTTGGACGGTGTGCCGGTCTCGCTGCCCCTCGAAGCGGCCAACGACTTTCGCATTGACCTCGACCGTCTCCGAGGCCTTATCACCGACCGCACCAAACTGCTGATCCTCAACTCCCCGGCCAACCCGACCGGCGGCGTCATCTCCCAGACCGAGATGGAAGCTATCGCCGATCTGGTCCTGGAATACAATCTGTGGGTGCTGTCGGATGAAATCTACTCGCGCCTCTACTACACCGCCACGCCCCCGCCCAGCATCGCCGGCCTACCCAATCTGGCCGAGCGGACGATCATTCTGGACGGCTTCTCCAAAGCCTACTCGATGACCGGCTGGCGGCTGGGCTACGGCATCTTCCCCGAACCCCTGCTGACACCAGTTGTGCATATGAGCATTAACAACCACACCTGCATTCCCCTCTTTATACAGGATGCGGGGCTGGTAGCCCTCCAGGGATCGCAGATGTCAGTGTCGAGGATGCAGGCAGAGTATCGGGCCAGACGAAATATCCTGGTCGAGGGTTTGAACGCCATTCCCGGCGTTACCTGCCCTGTGCCGGAGGGCGCTTTTTACGCGATGCCCGATATTTCCGGCCTGGACGTGGAGAGCGCCCGCGCCCTCAGCGACAGGCTCCTCGAAGCGGGCGTAGCCACCCTGCCCGGCACGGACTTCGGCCCCCACGGCGAGGGCTATCTGCGCCTCTCCTACGCGACCGCCCGCCCCCGTCTGGTCGAGGCGCTGGCCCGGATTCAGGCCGTGTGTGAGGGGATGGGTTAGGATTTGTTACTTGCAGATTGAATAATGTGGTGCATTTGCTGTTTTGTCGGGACACCGCCCGCCCCAATCAACTTTTCATCAATCACTATGCCCGGCGTTTGCATCACTCCATAGCCCATAATGTCTTTGACATCGGTCACTTCTTCGATAGTGGCCTCAACGCCCAATTCTTTGGCAACGTCGGCGGCCAGGACTTTTACTTCTTTACAGTTAGCACAGCCTGATCCCAAAACTTTAATGACCATTGATTAAACTCCTTTTCTTTGCTAATTAAATAACCAGGTTAAAAAGATAGCCGGTAAAAATAATGCCGACAGCGACGATCCCGACAAAAGCAACAATCAAACGTGGTTTAAGCACCCGACGTAAGATAATTATTTCGGGGAGACTCAGCGCCACGACGCTCATCATAAAGGCCAACGTGGGACCGAGTGCCGCCCCTTTTTCCATCAAAGCGTGAATAACCGGAATCACGCCTGCCGCATTGGAGTACATTGGCACACCTAACAAGACGGCTGCTGGAACGCTCCACCAAACATCTTTCCCCAAAATACCGGCCATTGCATCCTCCGGCACGTACCCGTGAATCGCGGCCCCAATGGCAATACCAATGACCACATACAGCCAGACTTTTCCTAAAATCTCCCGTGTGGTCTGACCGGCCTGCCGAAAGCGATTGGCCCACGTTAACTTCCTGGTAGCGCCACGGCTGTCGCCCACTGACATCTGCCACACAAAATCTTCTACCTCTCGCTCTATGTTTGGAATTAACCCAATAACGATGCCGGCCACAATGGCGATAGTGATACCGGTGATAAAGTACAAAAGGGCAATTTCCCAACCAAACAAACCCAATAACAGCGCCAAAGCCACTTCATTGACCATCGGGGCGGCAATCAGAAAAGAAAACGTGACCCCCAACGGAATACCGCTTTCTACAAAACCAATGAATAGCGGCACAGCGGAGCAAGAGCAAAAAGGCGTGGCCACCCCAAGCAACGCGGCTAATCCATTACCCACTCCCTGCCGCTTGCCTCCCAAGAACGCACGGGTTTTTTCAGGGCTAAAGAAAGTGCGGATCACTGATACCAGAAATATCATTCCGGCCAGGAGGAGCAATATTTTGGGAACATCATACAGAAAGAAAGCAACCGACTCTCCCAAATGGGAGCCAACGGGTAACCCGAACAAATCATACGTTAGCCAATCCGCCAAAGGTCGCAAGTTTCGATACAGCAACCACCACGCTATAAACGCAACAACGATGCCCCCCCACATTTTCCAGTAGAATTGCTTATCAGGCTTTGGCTCTGGCGTCGGTTGAGGGTCGGCAAAAACAAATCCTTCGGCCATTTCAGGACCTCCATAACTGTGGAATGTATATGCAAAAAATGGAATATAAACGGTAAAAAAAATTTATTGCGCTAAGACAGGCTCTATCATCACTTCAATGTCGGTCTCACATTTTGGACAGGGACAGGCAATCAGCTTTTTATGCTGTGATATTTCCGAATGTTCACCTATCGTCTCCCCTAAAATAGCATTAAGCCAAACGGCAATTTCCCTGTCTGCTAACCGGTAGTAAACATTCAACCCATCCTTTTCATCTTCAATAATTCCTGCCTTCCGTAACAAACTAAGTTGTTGAGAAACATAAGGTTGTGGTTTATCGAGCAGGGCCGTTAAATGACAAACACATTCTGATGCTCGGCGGACAGCATCCAAAATTCGCAACCGTTCAGGGTGCGCCAACAGTTTTATTTTATTTGCAGTTTCTTCGTAATTGATGCTCATTATCAAAGTTCACCTAATCACAATCAGTATATTCAATTTTGTGCATATTGTCAAATACAAAAAAATATCAACAATCAGTAGACCGCAGCATCCTGAGTAGATCGAGGAACGAGATCGTATCGAAGGGTGCGATTGCTCTGCTGACTGTCGAGGATGACTGCAACTACTCCACCCAACTCAACTGCTCATCCTGCCAGGTTCGATCCTGGTAAGGGGCCAGCCCGCCGGGACTGGTCACATCACCCTCGTTGAAATCGACGACTAATTGGGTGTGACCGCTGGCTACGTGTAAGGCCCAGATGCCCCACCGCCCGCTGCGGTTGGAGAGGAAGGCCAGCCAGGCCCCATCCGGCGACCAGACGGGCAGGCCGTCGATGGCCGGATCATCGGTCAATTGGCGGGGTTGACCGCCGTGGCTATCAACCATATAGAGGTCCCAGTCGCCGTTCGGATTGGCCATATAAGCAATCGCTTCCCCGGTCGGCGACCAATCGGGCGACTCGGCCAGCCCATCACCCAGAATGAGGGTGGCCTCCTGGGCGATAGTTTCCAGATCACCCACGAGCAGTCCACAGCCGGTTCTATTCAGCGGCTCCTCACAGCCGACGAAGGCGAACCGGAAGCCATCCGGGGCAAAGGTTGGCGATTTTCCTTCCCGCTGCAAATTTTCTTCATACGAACCATCTCCCCAGGCCGTATACAACCGCCAGCGCCGGTCACTTTCCCGTTGCGAGGCAAAAATAATCCGGTTTTCGGTCGGCGACCAGTCAGGATGGCTATCCTCCCAGAAATTGGTGAT
>CAZWZZ010000085.1:0-13168 GCA_964638395.1 uncultured Caldilineaceae bacterium | reverse complement strand
CACGACCTGATGCTGACCCAGGCCAGCGATTGGCTGTTAGAGTCGCGAACCGGCGGCGCGTTGCTGGATGCCGGGTGCGGGACGGGGCTGTTTAGCGTGGCTATGGCCCAACGCGGCTTCGAGGTCACGGCCATCGACATCGCCCCCCGGATGGTTCAAGCGGCCCGAAAGATGGCCCAACAGGAAGGGGTGGCCGACCAGATTCGATTCCTGGAAGGGGACATCGAGAGTGTGCCCGGTCGTTTTGATGCCATTGTCTGTTTCGATGTCTTGGTTCATTATCCGCAGGCGGCGTTTGAAAATTTATGTAAATTTCTGGCCGAGCGATGTGACGGTCCGCTGATTTTCACCTATGCCCCTTACAACTCTTTTTTTGCAATGCTCTATTGGTTGGGCGGCTGGTTTCCCAAAAACAATCGGCGCACCGAAATCCAGATGATGCCGGATGAGGTCGTCGCCGCTGCGCTGGGGGAGGCCGGGATGTCTGTCCGCCGCGTCACTGACATTAGCCGGGGCTTTTACCACGTCAAGCTGCTAGAGGCGGCCAGGGATTAACAAGTTGCTGTGCGGATGAAGATCATATACTGGACGCAAATCAAATGAGTGCATTGGGAGTTGGGGCTTTGGTCGGTAAATCTGTATTCTGACCGACTGAAGCCTTAATTCTGGCGAAATATCAAATATGAGTTTGCACTCTTTTCAAATGCGCTCAGTATAAACGAGGCGTGCATTTCTTTGATTTGATTTGATTTGATTTGATTTGATTTCATTGCTGATACGCCGGTAGTCATTCGCCTAACGACAGAACTTAGATCATAGCTCTATCATTCATTCCAAAGGAGGGATGGTCTCAATGCGTTTTATCTTTCTAACAATGGATGGGAACCACACGGCCGCATTACGCGAAGCAGCCGGTATGTTACAACGTGACCACGGCATCGACCTACAGCTTGCCGTTTACAATGCCACCACCCTACACAATGACGAAGCCTTTCGGCATCTCGCCGAGGATGTGAATCGAGCCAACTTTGTCTTTGGGGCGATGCTTTTTGGCGAGGAGTTGGTGCGGCCCTTGCAGGATATCCTGGCCAACACCCCAACCCCCGTTTGCGTCGTAACCAGCAATCCGGCCCTCATTCGCTGCACCCATATGGGTAAATTTGCCCTCAAACCAAAAGTGGCGGATGAGCAACCGAGCCTCATCAAACGGTGGATGAAAAAGTTTCGCCCGAAAGGAGGCCACGGCGAGGGCAAGCGGCAGTTGGCCCTGCTCCGCAATTTGGGCAAAATTATGAAGCATATCCCCGGCAAAGCCCGCGACCTCCACAGCTACATCGCCGTCCACGACTATTGGCTGCACAGTTCGCCGGAAAATTTGCGCCGGATGCTCTGCCTGCTCATCGACCGCTACGTGCCGGAATACGCCGAAAATTTGACCATCGAAGATCCAATCCACTACCCCGACACCGCGCTCTACCACCCCGACGCCCCGGCTCCTTTCCCCGATTTGCAGAGCTACCAACAGTGGCGCGACCAACAAAATGGGCGCTACCAAGAATGGCAAGCTCGCGTGGGGCTGCTGTCGCTGCGAACCGTCATCCTTAGCGGCAACACCGCCCATCTCGATGCGCTGATCCGCAGCCTGGAGGCGCGGGGCATCGAAGTCCGCACCGGCTACAGCGCCGGTCTCGATTTCCGGCCGGCCATCGACCAATTTTTCAGCGCGGCCAATGGAAATGGTCAGTCGGCTGCCTCGGTCGAACTGCTGCTCAACGGGGCCGGGTTTTCGCTGGTCGGGGGCATGGCCGAAAGTCGCCCGGAGGAGGCCCGGGCCGCGTTGGAGGCGTTGGATGTGGGTTATCTCGATATGATCCCCCTGGCTTTCCAATATGTGGAGGATTGGGAAAGGGACGACATCGGGCTGACGCCGATCCAGTTGGCCATGAACATCGCCATCCCCGAGCTGGATGGGGCGGCAGAACCGCTCGTGTTTGGCGGGCCGACGACCGGCAGCGATAAATTTGTGGCCTTGCCGCCCCAGATCGACCTGGCGGCGGATCGCATCAAGCGGCGGGCCATCCTCCGCACCAAAACCAACGCTGAGAAAAAATTGGGCATCATTCTCTTCAGCTTCCCGCCCAACCTGGGCAACGCCGGAACCGCCGCTTACCTCGATGTCTTCGTCAGCCTCCACCGGCTGCTGACCGACCTCAAAAAGGAAGGGTATCAGATCGACCTCCCGGACAGTCCGGAGGCGCTCCGAACCGAGATTGTGGAGGGCAATGCCATGCGGCACGGCACCGACGGCAACGTTGGCGCTCGCCTCAGCCTGGATGATTATCGCACCCTCTTCCCCGCCCACGTCGATATTGAGCCGATGTGGGGCTACGCGCCGGGCGAGTTGCTGAATGATGGTCGGGAGTTTTACATCCTCGGCCAGCAGTTTGGCAACGTCTTTGTCGGTCTCCAGCCTAGCTTTGGCTACGAGCGGGATCCGATGCGCCTGCTAACATCCAAGGATGCCGCTCCCCACCACGGTTTTGCCGCCTTTTACACCTGGATCGAGCATATCTTCGGCGCGGATGCCGTCCTCCATTTCGGGACGCACGGCGCGTTGGAGTTTATGCCCGGCAAGCAGGCCGGGATGAGCGCCAATTGCTGGCCGACCCGCCTGCTCGGCAGCCTGCCCAACTTCTACTACTACAGCGTCAACAACCCCAGCGAGGCAACCATCGCCAAGCGGCGCGGCGCGGCCACCCTGGTCAGCTATATGGTTCCGCCGCTCCAGCAGGCCGGGCTTTACAAAGGGCTGCGCCTGCTCAAGGATAGCGTGGACAGTTACCGCCAACGCCCCAACCCGGAACTGGGCGAGGATATTCGCACCCAGGCCGAGAATTTGGGCATCACTCTGGAACAATTGGTGACAGAAGCCGGGCTGGAAATGACGACCGAGGATAGCCCCGCCAACCAGGAGGCTTACGTCAACGCTCTGGCCCACGAATTGGTCCAGATCGAACACCGCATGATCCCGATGGGGCTGCACGTCCTGGGCGAGTCCCCGACCGAAGCGGTTTTGATCGACATTCTGGCGCTGGTGGCCGCTTTCACCCGCATCCCGGCGGCCAAACGGGGTGAGATGCTACCGCCGCTGCCCCATCTGATTGCTCAAGGGTTGGGCTGGGATTTCCAAGAGCTTCGCCAGAATCTCAAGAGCGATGCTGCCGCCCAAGAATGTTGGGATCGCATCGACGAGATCAGCCGGGAGGCGATGCGCCGGTTGGTGGCGGCCCCACGCCTCCCCGAACTTGATACCACTCAAATCGACGCCTATCTCCAGCAAACCGCCGGTATCTCCCCCGGCCTCCTGGCCAAGCTGTGGGAGTCGCTGGATGATCTGTTGGGGCGGATTATGGAGGAGCGTGAATTGGAGGGCTTGCTCCGCGCTCTGGATGGGGGGTACATTCCGCCCTCGCCCGGCAACGATGTCGTCCGCAATGCCAATGTCGTGCCGACGGGTCGCAACATTCACAGCCTCGACCCCTTCTGTGTACCGACCCCGGCGGCCCATGAAACCGGGGCGCAGTTGGTCCGGGAAATGCTGGAGCGGCTGACCCTGGAACAGGGGGCGTTGCCGGAAACGGTGGCCATGGTGCTGTGGGGCACGGACAACCTCAAGAGCGAGTGTGAAGGGGTGGCCCAGGTGTTCGCCCTGTTGGGGGTGCGGGCCGTTCAGGATGAGTTGGGCAAAGTCAGCGATGTGGAGCTGATCCCGCTCGACGAACTGCGCCGCCCCCGTATCGACGCGGTGGTGACGGTCAGCGGTATCTTCCGCGACCTGCTCCATCACCAGATGGGCCTTCTCGACAAAGCGGTGCGGCTGGCCGCCGAGGCGGATGAGCCGGAGGAGTGGAACTTCGTCCGCAAACACACCAGAGCCCACGCCGCCAGTCTGGGCATTTCGTTGGAGGACGCGGCGACGCGGGTCTTTGCCAACGCCCCCGGCCAGTACGGGGCCAACGTCAATCACCTGATCGAAAGCAGCAATTGGGAGGATGACGGTGAGTTGAGCGACCTCTTCCTCGGCCAGAAATGTTATGCCTACGGCGCTCGTGGCCAGTGGCGCAACGCCCGCGACATTATGGAAAGTTCGCTGGCCACGGTGGACGCTGCCTTCCAGAATATCGACAGTTTTGAAATCGGCATCAGCGACGTGGATCACTATTACGAATATCTGGGCGGCGTGGCCAAGAGCGTGGAGAAGATGAGCGGCAAGCGCCCGCCGGTGATGGTGGCCGATGCGATTTCGCTCAATGGGCGGCTGTCGTCGCTGGAGCAGATGGTGCGGCTGGAATCGCGGGCCAAGCTGCTCAACCCCAAATGGTACGAGGCCATGCTGAATCACGGCTACGAAGGAGTGCGGGAGATCGAGACCCGCGTCAGCAACACCTACGGCTGGAGCGCCACGGCGGGGGCTGTCGAGGGCTGGGTCTATCAAGACATCGCCGACACCTTCCTTCTCGATGAGGAGATGCGGGAGCGGTTGGGCCGGGCCAATCCCCACGCCGCCGCCGCCATCGCCCGCCGTCTGCTGGAAGCGGACGGCCGAGGCTTCTGGGACGCCAACGAAGAGGTCATCGACCAACTGCGGGATATTTACGGTAACTTGGAAGATCAACTAGAGGGTGTTTATGCCTAATGAGGCCGCCTTGTTAGAGCCGACCGTTGGGGCCAAAATCGGCCCCAACGCGCTGACCCAGACGGTGCGGGCGCTGCGGGAGGTGATGAGTGAGTCTCAACTCGCTGATCTTCTTCAACAATGCAACCAGGAATTTTTACTACACGAAGCAGTGACAGAGATGGTCGATGAGCGGGCATTCGGGGCGCTGGTGGAGACGTTGGCCGCTGAGTTGGGCGTTGAACAAGCGCGGCAGGTGTTGTATCGTTCCGGCCAATTGACAGCCGGGTATCTGCTACGCCACCGTATCCCCCGCCCGTTCCAATGGCTGCTGCGACCGCTCCCCCACCGTCCGGCGCTCAAGCTGCTGCTGATGGCCATCAGCCAACACGCCTGGACCTTTGTCGGTAGCGGCGATTTCCGTTACAATGTGGACCGAACGACCCGCTTGACCGTGGCCACGCCCATTCGCCCGGCTGAGGCGGTGTGCGGCTTTTACGGCGGCACGTTCGCGCATTTAATTCAGGTACTCATCAATGCCCAAGCTCGGCTGGAAACATCGGTGTCGAGGCAGGATGGGTGTGTGTATTTAATAAAACAGAGTCAAGATTAAATCGGTGGAGTCGAGCTGCGTAAAACGCAAAACGTGAAACGTAAACCTTGTTCGCAACACAAAATCTTACGTTTTACGTCTTACGTTTTACGGTTGTGTCTGGCAACGTCGCCACACCAACCGATTTTTTTGCAAAGTTAACCATAAGGAGAAACTTCATGCGTATTATGATGATCCAGCCGAACTATCACGCCGGTGGTGCTGAAATTGCCGGAAATTGGCCGCCCAGTTGGGTGGCCTACATCGGCGGCGCTCTGAAAGCAGCCGGTTACCCTAACATTCGCTTTGTGGATGCCATGACCAACGACATCCCGGATGAGACCCTGCGGGAGATCATCCGCCAGAATGAGCCGGATGTCGTCCTGGCCACGGCCATCACGCCGATGATCTACAAAGCCCAAAGCGCGTTGCAAATCGCCCGCGAGGTTCGGCCCCAGGCCAAGACCATTCTGGGGGGGATTCACCCGACCTTTATGTACGTCCAGGTGTTGTCCGAAGCGCCCTGGATCGACTACATCGTCCGGGGCGAGGGGGAGGAGATCATCGTCAACCTGATGCGCTCCATCGAAGCCGGGGCCGACCTCAAAGAGCGGCGCACGATCAACGGCCTGGCCTTTGTTGATGAGGGGGAGATTGTCTCTACCCCGGCCCAGCCGCCGCTGAAGGATATAGACTCCCTGACGCCGGATTGGGGCCTGCTGGAGTGGGAAAAATATATCTACATTCCGCTGAATGTGCGGGTGGCCGTGCCCAATTTTGCTCGCGGCTGTCCCTTCACCTGCCGTTTCTGCTCCCAATGGATGTTCTGGCGAGATTACCGGGTGCGGGACCCCAAAAAGTTTGTGGATGAAATCGAGACCCTGGTCAATGAGTATGATGTCGGCTTCTTCATTTTGGCCGACGAGGAGCCGACGATCCACAGACGCAAATTTATTGCGATGTGCGAGGAGCTGGAGCGGCGCGACCTGGGCATTCATTGGGGCATCAATACCCGCGTGACCGACATTCTGCGGGATGAGGAATTGCTGCCGATGTACCGCCGGGCCGGGTTGGTTCACGTCTCCCTGGGGACGGAAGCGGCCAGCCAGTTGAACCTGGACGTTTTCCGCAAAGAGACGACCATTGAGCAGAACAAGCGGGCTATCCAACTGCTAAAGCAAAACGGTATGGTGGCCGAGGCCCAATTTATTATGGGTATGGAGAATGAAACGCCGGAGACCATCGAGGAGACTTTCCGCATGGCCCTGGATTGGGACCCGGATATGGCCAACTGGAATATGTACACTCCCTGGCCTTTTGCCGAACTGTTCGAGGAGTTGGGCGAGCGGGTCGAAATCCGGGATTACTCCAAATACAACTTCGTGACGCCGATCATGAAGCCGGAGGCGATGGATCGGGAAGAAGTCCTCAAAGGCGTCCTGCGCTGTTATGGCCGCTTTTATATGCGGAAGACTTTCCTGGGCTACCCCTTCATTCGCAACCGCTTCAAGCGCAAATATATGTTGGGCTGCCTGAAAGCCTTTGCCAAGACGACCTTCACCAAACGGTTCTACGACCTGGGACGCATCCATCACAACGGGCTACACACCGAAATCGATCTGGGCTTCGACGAGTCGAAGGTTCTATCCAAAGAAGAGTTGGCTACCCTCAAAGAGGATCGGCCGGAGTTCTTCGCCGATGACGAGTTCCATCGTCTCAGCCGGCGCAACTTTAAAAAGACGGAGGCTGAGACGGAGGCTGAGGCTGAGACGGAGCCGGTTTCGTAGGCGTCGTCAGAAATAGAGATTGGGAGATTGGAGATTGGAGATTAGGAGATTACAGCAAACGCTCCAATCTCCAAATCTCTAATCTCCGACCGAAAGTGGTAACGTCTTTCATAGACGATGACAGGACTGACGCCGAACGCATCCTGAGTAGGCGATAGCCGTATCGAAGGGTGCTGTTTGCGTCGTTGACACCCCTCGATACGCCTTTTCAAGGCTACTCGGGATGCAAACTGCGTAAGTCCTGGATGATTTAGTTGTGATTGGGAGTTTTAATGAGATGACAATCTTTAAAAATATGCGTCTGGGGTTGCTCCATATGGCGGTGGCCATCACCTTTGTGGCCATCAACGGCATCCTCAACCGGATTATGATCCACGAATTGGGCATCCTGTCGACCATCGTGGCTATCCTGGTGGTGCTGCCTTACGTGCTGTCGCCGGCCCAGGTCTGGATCGGCCAATATTCCGATACCCACCCCGTTTTCGGCTACCGGCGCACCCCCTACATCGCTCTGGGCCTAATTTTGTGCATCATCGGTATGAAACTAACGCCTTTTGCCGCGCTGAGTATGGCCGATAACTTTGGCTTCGGCTTCGGCGTGGGGGTGGTGGCCTTTGGGCTGTGGGGCATCGGCTACAACTTGGCCGTCGTCTCCTACCTCTCCCTGGCCAGCGATCTATCGGAGGAGTCGCAGCGGTCGCGGACCATCGCCGTGATGTGGTTTATGATGATCCTCAGCATCATCATCTCAGCGATTATTATGGGCCGCGCTCTGGAACCTTACACTGAGGCCCAACTGATCCGCGTCTTTAGCTGGGCCGGGTTAGCCGCTATTTTGCTGACCGTTCTGGGGCTGGTCGGCCTGGAGCCGCGCTACGTCGAACACATCGCCCAGACTCGCCACAGCCAACAGGCGGCCATTCGAGCCGTGCTGGGCAATCCCCAGGCCCGCCTCTTTTTTGTGTATCTCATTCTGATGCTCCTGGCGATTTTAGGCCAGGATATTTTGCTGGAGCCGTTTGGGGCGCACGCTTTTGATATGACCGTGGAGCAGACCACCCAACTGACGGCCCTGTGGGGCGGCACAACCTTGATTTCTCTACTGGCCTATGGCTTTGTCCTGACCCGTTGGATGAACAAGAAGCAAGGAGCCACGCTGGGCGGGATCGTGGCCACAACGGGGCTGTTGCTGATCGGTCTGAGCGGCAGCCTGGAAATGGCCGCGCTGTTCAAGCCGGGCATCGCCATTTTGGGTCTGGGCACGGGCGTCGCCACCTCGACCAATCTGGGGTTGATGCTGGATATGACCACGTCGGAGCAGGCCGGTCTCTTCATCGGGGCCTGGGGTGTGGCCGATGCTCTGTCGCGGGGGGCGGGCATGCTTTTGGGCGGCACCGTCCGCGACCTGGTCACGTTTGCCTCCAACGACGCTACGCTGGGCTATGTAGCCGTCTTTTACATCGAGGCCGGCTGTCTGCTGCTGTCGCTGATGCTCTTGAGCCAGATCGACGTCTCCCGCTTTCGCAGCCGCCAGCCTGATCTAGTTGAGTTGGCCGCCCTGACCGCCGATGCCTAGTAAAATGCCTAGTATAATGAAGCCTACCACCCACCTTCCCCTCTCAGCCCTGGTCGGTCTCGAAATGGCCCAACAAGCATTGTTGTTGCTGGCCGTCGAGCCACGGCTGCGCGGCGTCGTGCTGGCCGCCCCGGCCGGCACCGGCAAATCGAGCCTGGCCCGAGGCATGCGCCTCCTGCTGAATGATGACACCACCCCCTTTGTCGAAATACCGCCCAGCGTCGATGTCGAAAATCTGCTGGGCGGGCTTGATCTGGAAGCCACCCTCCGCACCGGACAGATGGTCATGCAGCCCGGCGTGCTGGCCAAAGCGCACGGCGGCGTGGCCTACGTCGATGGCGTCAACCTGCTGACGGAGGGCAGCGCCAATTTGCTGCTGGCGGCGGTCGATCAGGGGGAGGTGCGGGTCGAGCGGGAAAGCGTCAGTTTACGCGCCCCGGCGGAATTTAGCCTGATCGGCTCCTACGATCCGGCGGAAGGCATGCCCCGTCGCCATCTTTTGGATCGGGTGGGGCTGCTGGCGACGCTGCCCGGCGCGGCCGAGGCTCCCCAGCGGGCCGACGTCATCCGCCGCAATTTGCTCGAACCGGCCGACGCCTGGGATGAGGATATGGAATTTATGCAGGGCCTGGTCTTGGCCGCCCGCGAACAGTTGCCCAACGTCACCATCAGTGCCGAGCAGATTAGACAATTGAGCGTGACCGCCCTACAATACGGCGTCGAAGGGCATCGGGTCGATCTATTTGCGGTCTGGGCCGCCTGCGCGGCCGCTGCGCTCGGTCTGCGGGATGAGGTGGCGGATGAAGATTTGACCCTGGCCGCCCGGCTGGTTATCCTGCCTCGGGCCACGCAAATCCCGGAGCCGCCGCCCGAAGATGCGCCGCCGCCCCCCTCGCCGCCCGACTCGCCCGCATCGGAACCGCCGCCGCCGGACAGGGGCGACGACGATGATGATGATGACGACGATGATGGCCAGGAGGCCGCCCCCCCGGAAGCGTTGGGTGTGCCGCCGGAGCAGATTTTGGAAGCCCTGGCCAGCGAGTTACCGGAGGATTTGGAGGAGCTACCTTTTCATCATTTACGACGGGGCCGGGCCGGGTCGCGGGGCAGCGTCGAGGGCCGTCGCGGGCGACACGTGCGAAGCATCCCCGGCAACCCGAAGCGGGCCAAGATCGACGTCGTCGCCACCTTGCGCACGGCGGCCCCCTGGCAACGACTACGGACCGGTTCTGGGATAGGCAGCCCCCCCGTCTCCCCAAGGGGGGGTGAAAAAAACAAAAAGATTCCCCCCTCTGGAAGGCTAGGGGAAGCAAAGACAAAAATTCCCCCCTCTGGGGGGCCAGGGGGGGGTAAGTCAAGCCCTACCGCCCGGCGGGTGCTGCTGCAAATGTCCGATATTCGGGTCAAGCAGTACCGCAGCAAAGCCGGGGCGCTTTTTTGCTTTGCGGTTGATGCCAGCGGCAGTATGGCTCTACACCGGATGCGGCAGGCCAAAGGGGCGGTTCACGCCCTGCTCCAGAAAGCCTACGTCAACCGGGACCGCGTGGCCTTGATCGCCTTTCGCGGCCCGGAGGCGGAGCTGCTAATGCCCCCCACCCAGAGCGTTGAGCTGGCCCGCCGGGCGCTCGATTTGCTGCCGACGGGGGGCGGGACGCCGCTGGCCTCGGCCCTGCTGCTGGCCGACGATGTGGCCCAACAGGCCAAGAGCCGGGGCATTATGCAGACGGTCTTGATTTTGTTGACCGATGGCCGGGGCAACGTTAGCCTGCGCCCCGACGGGAATGTGAAGGAGGAGTTACAGCAGATTGGCCGCTACATCGCCGAGTCGAGTCTCCAGGTGGTGGTGGTCGATACCCAGCGCAGCTACCTCAGCCGGGGCGAGGCCCGAAAATTGGCCGAGTGGGTCAATGGCGATTATGCCTATCTACCCAACGCCAGCGGCGAGCAGATTGCCGATTTAGCGACCGGTGTCGTTGATGGAGATTAGAGAGAAATTGGCGATTGGAGATTGGGAGATGTGGAGATTAGGTTTAATCTCCCTATCTCTTAATCTCTCAATCTCCGACTATGCGGAGTCACTTACAGGCGACTCCCAACTTATCAAAAAAATTTGAGGTGAGACAACCATGAGACGCAAATCCCGGAAACAGTCCGGTGGAGCGATGAAAAAAACATTAGGAGCGTTGACGGTGACGGCTGTCGGCGGCTGGCTGGCCTATCAGAGTTTGAAGCCGGGGACCGTCCCCCTGCCCGAAGCGATTGAAACCAACCGCACCGACTTTACCTCCGAATCCGCCGGGCGAGTCAGCTATTACCTGGCTCGCCAAAACCAGGGGCGGCCCCTGCTGTTGATCCACAGTATCAATGCGGCGGCCTCGGCCTTTGAAATCAAGCCGCTGTTTAACCATTACCGGGCCGCTCGCCCGGTCTATGCCCTGGATATGCCCGGCTACGGCTTCTCGGAGCGGAGCGATAGCCGACCCTACCTGCCCGATTTGTACACCCAAACCATCATCGATATGCTGGAAACGCAGATAGAGGATGAGCCGGCGGATGTCATCGTCATGTCGTTGAGTAGCGAATTTGCGGCCCGGGCCGCCTTGCGACGACCGGAGTTGTTCAATTCGCTGACTCTCATCAGCCCGTCCGGCCTGAGTACGCAACCCATTGATTTGCCGGGAGAACAGATCTATCAAGCCGTTTCCGTGCCGCTTTGGAGCCAGCCCTTATTCGATCTGTTGACCGTCCGCCCCAGTATTCGCTATTTCTTGCAGAAAAACTTTGTCGGCGAGGTCCCGGAAACGATGGTCGAGTATGCTTACGCCACGTCCCACCAGCCGCAGGCCCGCATCGCCCCCCTCTATTTCCTCTCCGGCCAGATGTTTTCGCCCGATATTATGCCAACGGTTTATGAGAAGCTGACCGTCCCCACCCTGGTCATTTATGATCGTGATCCTAATCTGAAGTTTGACAAACTACCTGATGTGCTAAGGAGCAATGATGTCTGGCGCTCCGAGCGGATCGCGCCGTCGTTGGGGCTGCCCCATTGGGAGAAACTGGAGGAGACGACCGAGGCTTTGGATAAGTTTTGGACCGGATTGCCATAGGAGAATAACAGAGGAGAACAATGGCCAAACGAAAACGACGCAACCGCCCGCGAAGAAAGTTTACATTGAAAACGGATGAACCAGACCCTCCGGTTCTTAATAGCCAGGGAGAGCCTGTCGCCAAGCCTCACCTACGAGCGACACTTTTAGAGATTGTGGAGAACCAACTCCGCGACGGCGACCCGCCGGAAACGCAGGAAACCTACCAACGGCTGCGGGATGAAGGGTACAGCGATTTGGAGGCGCGGGAATTGATCGGGGCGGTGGTGGCCAGCGAAATTCACGACATCATGAAATCTGAACAGCCCTTCGATAATGAGCGGTATGTGGCCGCTTTGCGGCGATTGCCGACGATGCCGTAGGAGTTACGTTGTACAATATTTTGAGCTACCTGAAACGGTTAGGCCGCTTCTGGCACAAACCGGCCGATGTCCCTCGCCATTGCATCTTTGATGATCGCTACGGCTGCGTCATCCCTCCCCCGATTCCAACGGAAAATTTGGGAACCTCGTTCGATTTGCAGGCGATGGCCGGTAATTGCGGCTATCGGGGCGGCAAGGGGCATTGGTGGCACATCCACCATTCGGCCCCGGCTTTCTATGGCGGTATGGCCCAAAGTTGCCCCCACAGCTACAAACCGGGTAAACTGAGCGAGGCCAAACCGTGCAAATGTCAAAAAATGGATTTCTGGCAGGAGGCTATCGCCAATGTTGAGCGTCGATGAGCGACAATTCGAGATGCGTTATGCGCCCATCGCCTGTGGGCTGCAACTGCTGGTTGTCGGCTGCGCCCTCAGTTCTGTGCTGGCGGCGCTGTGGTGGTTTTTCTTCCGGGGGTAACATTGTCATTCACTTCTTCCCGACTAATAACCCCATCCAACATATGAACCGTGCGGTCGGCGAAGTCGGCCATGCGGGGATCGTGGGTGACGAAGATGACGGTCTTAGTCTGCTCCTGGTTGAGCCGCCGGATGAGGCCCATGACCTCGAAGCCGGTCTGTGAGTCGAGGTCACCGGTGATTTCGTCGCCGATGACGATGGGCGGGTCGTTGGCCAGGGCGCGGGCGATGGCCACGCGCTGCTGCTGTCCCCCGGATAGCTCGCTGGGGTAGTGATCCATGCGGTCGGCTAACCCGACCTGCTCCAGCAATAACCCTGCCCGCTGCCGCCGCTCCTTTCTTTTCAATCGTCCGGCCAACACCATCGGCGCTTCCACATTCTCGAAGGCGGTAAAGTTGGCCAGCAGGTTGAAGGTCTGAAAGATGAAGCCCAGCTTCTCCAGCCGGAGCCGGGCGATTTTTTCCTCTTTCATCGCCACCACATTTTGACCGTCGATGTGGATGTGGCCCCGTCCCGGCGCATCCAGCCCGCCCAGCAGGTTGAGCAGCGTCGTCTTGCCGGAGCCGCTCGGCCCCATCAGGCACAACATCTC
>CAZWZZ010000084.1:7888-13180 GCA_964638395.1 uncultured Caldilineaceae bacterium | reverse complement strand
CCGAGCGGGGGGCGGGGATCAAAGCGGGTTGGAGCAAAGTGATATGTAGCTAGATCTCTAATTACCAATTACTGATCCTTACTTCGCCGGAGCGACCGCGCCTGGAACTTTGGCTCTGGCGGCGGTGCGAACGCGGCTTTCCTGCGGCGTCGGCCAGCCGGCGACCAGCGTGCCGATGATGAAGACAAAGCCGCCGATCCAAATCCAGTTGACCAGGGGGTTGATGTAAGCGGTGAAGGTGGCCGTTTCGCCCCCTCCTTCCCACCCGGCCAGGATGACGTACAAATCATCGGCCAGGGTGCTGCGCTTGTCGGGAATGGTCATCGGCTGCTGCTGAACGACGAAAAACTCACGCACCGGGATCAACTGCCCGGCCGGTTGGCCGTTGTAGGTGACATCTAACACCGCTTCGGTGATGATCCGATCATCGGGGCTTTGACCACCCCGCAGGCCACGATAGGTCAATTCGTAAGTGCCAATCAAATCGCTGCTGATGGTCATACTTTCCCCTTCGGCCAGGTTTTGCTGCGTCTCGACCTGGTAGAAGCGGCTGCCGACGATGCCGATGGCGACGAGGATGACGCCGATGTGGATCATATAGCCCCCGTAGCGGCGGCGGTTGCGGCCAATCAGCGTCCACAGGGCCACCGGGTAACTCTCGCCCCGGCTGCGGCGGCGGGCGGCGACGCCCCGGCCATATTCGATCAAGGTCGAGGCCAGAGTGAAGGCGCACAGGCCAAAGCCGAGCAACGCGCCCCATAGCGTGATCCCGGCCACAAAATAGAGCAGGGCCACAACGACAATCGCCAGAATTATCGGCCAGAGCAGCGTATCGCCCACCTTACTCAGTTTAGCCCGACGCCAGGGGATGAGCGGGGCCACGCCCATCAGCAGGATGACGACGGCCCACAGCGGCCCGGTGGTTTTTTCATAGAAGGGCGGGCCAACGACGATGCTTTCGCCGGTCAGTGCCTCGGAGAAGAGGGGGAAATGCGTCCCCCACCAGACGGCGATGGCTAGACCGATGAAAATCAGATTATTCAAAAGGAAGAAAGACTCACGGGAGAGGAGGGCGTCCAGCTCATGGTCGGAGCGGAGAGACTCCCACCGCATCGCAAACAGAACCAGAGAGAAGAGGCTGACGATGGCGATGAAAACCAGAAAGACCGGCCCAATGGCACTTTGAGCGAAGGTATGAACCGAAGAAATCAGCCCGGCCCGCGTCAGAAACGTGCCGTTGAGCATCAGGATGAAGGTCATCAGCACCAGAAACATATTCCACCGTTTGAGCATCCCCCGTCCCTCCTGCATCATCACCGAATGGAGGAACGGTGTGGCCACCAGCCAGGGGATGAGCGAGGCATTTTCGACCGGGTCCCAGCCCCAATAGCCACCCCAGCCCAGCACATCATAGGCCCACCAGCCGCCCAAAATCAGGCCCAGGCTGAGAAAGAGCCAGGCTGTCAGCGTCCAGCGGCGGGTGGTCCGAATCCAGAGATCGCCGGTCTGGCCGGTAATCAAGGCGGCGATGGCAAAGGCGAAGGGCACGACGAAGGCCACAAAGCCGATGTACAGCACCGGCGGATGGATAATCATCCCAAAGTGGCGCAGCAGCGGGTTCAGGCCGGTGCCGTCGGCGGGGAAAACGTTCAGTTGCTCGAAGGGGTTGGCCAGGAAAACAACCAGGCCGATGAAAAAGGCCAGACTGAATTGAGCCACGGCAATGACGTAGGGCATCATCTGCCGCATCGATCCCCATTTGTTGACCAGCATCAGGCTGGTAAAAATCGACATCAGCCAGGACCAGAAGAGGAGCGACCCGTTTTGCCCGCCCCACAGGGCCGTAATCCGGTAGAAGATGGGGGCGGCATTGTTGGTCACATCATGAACAAATTTGGTCTGGTAATGGCCGGTAATCAGCAAATATTCAAGGATGACAATGGCGATAGTCAGCAACGCCGTTGCTCCAAAGGTGGCGTTGCGGGCGCTGGTCACCAATTCGGCCCGCTGCCACCTGGCCCCGGCTATGGCCACGACCACGGCATACAGCGTCAAGGCCAGGGCTAAAGTTACGGCTACAAATCCGACGTTCGGCATAGATTACTCCGTTGTGATTAGTAATTTGGTGAATAGTCGTTTGTTTCTAAAGTCAACAATTACCAATTACCAATCTCTAATTACCAATTCACTTAACAGCTTCGACCTGCACCTCTTCGATTACCCCCTCTTCGTACCGGCTGGGACATTTGAGCAGCAGGGTTTGGGCGGCGAAGGTTTCGCCATCGTAGCTGCCTTCCAGAATGGCCTCGGCTCCCTCGCGCATCTGATCCGGCTTGGGGCCGTTGAAGACGACCGCCATGCGCTCGCCGGTTTCGCTGGTCACATCGAAGGCCAGGATGAGGTCCCGGTTGTTGAAAGCAATCGTCTCGGCATCGACCTTCCCGGCGACGCGCACCGTGCGGTCTTCCATCGCCGCGCCTTTGGCGTACAGTTCATCGACGGTCAGGAAATAGGCCGCCGTGCTTTGGATGCCGGTGACGATTAGATAGAGAATGGCCACGGCAATGGCCGCGCCGCCGACGATAAATTTGATTTTTTTGTTGGCCGTTCGCCCGCTAACCTGGACGGTGGGCACGGAGGTGGATTGAGCCATCGTTGAAACCCCTTTGTTAAATTTATCACAGGCTGATTATAGTTGGAGTGAGGGAGCCTGTCAATAATTTTTGATCCCGGCTGAGGATCGTTAATTTTAGTTTAACTTTTCCCCCGGAGCAAGATGGTAATTCTTACCGGCTGTAATTATAAATGAAGGTTAAGGGGGGGGCAAATAATCTTTGTGGATAACGTATAAATAACTGTGGATAACCGGGGCAGAATCCGGGAGATGTAGGGTAACAGAAATCGGTATTGTCTACCGAAGAAAAAACGAGGCGGTTGAGCGGTAATGCGTCAGGGGGGACCTATCTGGAATTCAGACGTCCTCGCGTCGTCGAGAGGCGAATGGCGGCCTCCACGCGGAGAAACAGCTCCTCCATATCAAAGGGCTTGGTCAGGATGTCATCGACACCGGCTTCCAGCGCGCCTAACCGGGCTTGGCGCTCATTGACGTGGAGGAGAACAATAACGGGGATATGGCCGGTCAACGTATCCTCTAAAATATCGCGGCAGATTTGGTGGGGATTTTTCTCTTTAAATTCGGTGCTGATCAAAATCGTGTGGGGTTGCCAGGCTCTCGCCGTTTTGAGAATCTCATCCGTTTCAGTCACTTCTCTAACCTGGTGACCGTTGGCTTCAAAATATAGGTGCAGCGTTTCCCGAATATCAGGGTCGGGGTCCGCAATTAAGATGCGATAGGGTGCTTTTTCCACCTGGATGTCCTCTTTGATAGCCTTTTCTCCAGCCTGACACTAAGCTAAGTATGCGTGAGGGGCGCTCGTTTCGCCATAGGAGAATGGTCACATCATAAATTGGTGACTTAGCCCCCTCATCCTCTTGGTGCTATACTGCGTTCAGTTTGAAACCGACACTTTCGTTTAAGCGTGGCGTAGGGGTGAGGCCACTCGGCTTGAGGCTACTTCTGCAAACCACCCTCTCTCCGAGTGGCCTCACCCCTACCGGTCGTGCTTTCATTCTGATTTCAGTATATAATGGGCGCGGCTATGATGCGCCTGTCAAAGGAAGGAGATGAATTTATGAAGCGAGCCTATACGCTGATTTCAACACTTTTTATGATTATCCTGCTGACGCTGGCTGCCTGCAACCAAAATGACAGCCCGGATGATGAACCGGCCGAGGTCGTCGAGGCGGCCAGCCCCAGCCCCACGCCCAGCCCTACCGCGACCGTGCCTCCGCCGACGGCTACCCCCACCGCTGGCCCGCCCACGGCAACGGCAACGCCGGTTCTGCCGCCCAGCCCTTCCCCCTCCCCGACGCCGGAGTCGCAGACTTACACCGTCCAAGCCAACGACACCCTGCTGGCCATTGCCGCCCAGTTTGGGGTAACGACCGACGCTCTGGCCGCGGCCAACGGGATCAACGAGGATGATTTTTTACAACTGGGCCAGGAACTCACGATCCCGGTGATCGAATCCACACCCGACGATCAAAATGAGACTGGGGATGCGGATGAGAACGAAAGTGAAAATGAGAATGAAACGAGTGATGACCAGACACCTGCCGATGGAACCACGGCTGAGGCAACAAACAGTCCGGCTGCCGAAGCCGACGTTGCCCCCCCGCCGCCGCCGTCGCCGGGCTTTGTCTACACCGGCCCGCCGCTGCCCGACATTTCCCACCCGGCCAACGTCAACCCCTTGACCGGCCTGCCCGTTGATGATCCGGCTGTCTTGCAACGCCGCCCCTTGATCGTCCGCATCGGCAATGATACCGGCGCTCGCCGCTCCCAAGTCGGGTTGAATCAGGCCGATGTGGTTTATGAAGAAATCGCTGAATGGTGGGTCACACGCTTTAGCGCCATTTTCCTGACCAATACGCCGAATACGATTGCCCCGGTCCGCTCGGCCCGGCTCATCAACGTGCAACTGGCCCCTCAATATCAGGCTGCGTTAGCCCACTCCGGCGGCTCCGACCCGGTGCGTTGGGAAATCTCCCAGGCTCCCATCACCAATCTCGACGAGTTTTACAATCCCGCCCCCTACTTCTACCGCCCCAACCAGGGCTGGCAAACCCGCCTGGCCATCGACGCCGAAGCCGCCCGCACTTATATGGTCTCGCAAGGGCTGGAAGCGGCGGTCAATTTCCAGGGCTTTACTTTCAGCGAGACGCCGCCCGGCGGTGAACCGGCCCCGGATATTTACGTGCCCTATCCCCGATCCACCAGCTTTACCGAGTGGCATTATGACGAAGCCAGCGGTAACTATTTGCGCTGGATCAACGGCGCTCCGCTGATCGACGCGGGCGATGGCCAGCAGGTGGCCGCCGATAACGTCGTCATCTACTTCGCCGAGCATCAGGCCACCGACATCGTCGAGGATGCCAACGGGGCTACCTCGATACGACCGATTATCAACGGGGTGGGGCCGGCCTGGTTCTTCCGCGATGGGCAACTGACCAGAGGCTCCTGGCAGACAGACGGTCAACGTGCCCCCTATTTCACCACAACGGATGGCTCGGCCTATGCCCTCAAGCCGGGCAATACCTGGGTCGAAGTCGTTCCGTCCTACTTCACCATCGGCCTGAACAGCGCCGACGAGGCCAGTTCGCGGTAGCGCTACCGGCTCAAACCAAAAAGCCATTCCCGCTCACGTCAGGAATGGCTCTAATCGGGCAAAT
>CAZWZZ010000084.1:0-7788 GCA_964638395.1 uncultured Caldilineaceae bacterium | reverse complement strand
CTTTGTTTGACAAACACCTATATTCTCCCGTATCATATCCAAAATCCCCTTGACCTTGGAGGTAGCTGTGACCATTACGTTAGAAGAAGTCGAAACCATCGCTGAGTTGGCCAAATTGAAATTGACCGACGAAGAAAAAAAGATGTTCCAGGAGCAACTGTCCGATATTTTGGCCCACGCCGATATGCTCCAGCAACTCGATACCGAGGGT
The DNA here is from genome assembly GCA_964638395.1 of uncultured Caldilineaceae bacterium. Taxonomy (GTDB): domain Bacteria; phylum Chloroflexota; class Anaerolineae; order 4572-78; family J111; genus CAZWZZ01. The sequence continues at coordinate 7,577 of CAZWZZ010000084.1, read as the reverse complement.
ATCCCGCCCACGACCAGCGCCTTACCCCTCAACAACGTGATGCGCCCCGATGTCGTGACCGGTTCCCTGAGCAACGAAGAAGCCCTGGCCAATGCCCCGGATGCCGACGAGGGGCAGTTCCGCGTTAGAGCGGTGTTGGATTGATGTTATTGGGGTAATTAGTAAGTGATCACTGTTTTCATAATCAATTACTAATTACCAATCTCCATTTACCTTACCAGCGGAGGATAGCGATTGAACCTGTATGAATTAACCATCCACGAAGCGCGGCAGAAATTGCGCTCCGGTGAAATAACCTCGGTCGAGCTGACCGAGAGCGTGTTCGAGCGGATCGAGGCGGTTGAGGATAAAATCAACGCCTATATTAGCATCCAGGAAGATTCGGCCTTACAGATGGCCCGGTTTGCCGATGAGCGGCGGGCCACGGGTGAGGACAACCCGCTGCTGGGGATTCCGCTGGGCATCAAAGATGCCATCACCACCCACGGCGTTACCACGACGGCCGGCTCCAAAATTCTGGAAACCTACGTCCCTCCCTACGACGCGACTACCGTAGCCCGGCTGCGGCAGGCCGGGGCCGTGTTTATCGGCAAAACCAACACCGACGAATTTACGATGGGCGGATCGACTGAATATTCAGCCTTTGCTCCCAGCCGCAACCCGTGGGATTTAGAGCGGGTTCCGGGGGGCAGCAGCGGGGGAAGCGCCGCCGCTATCGCCGCACACGAGGCGCTGGGCAGCTTGGGCACGGACACCGGCGGCAGCATCCGCCAACCGGCCTCTTTCTGCGGCGTCGTGGGTCTCAAACCGACCTATGGCCGGGTCAGCCGCTATGGGGCCATTGCCCACGGCTCGTCGCTCGACCAGATTGGGCCGATTACCAAAGATGTCGAGGATGCGGCCATTTTGTTAGAGACCATTGCCGGTCACGACCCGCTGGACGCCACCACGCTCAAAGCACCCGTTCCCGATTATGTGGCCCAGATGAAACAGGGGGATAGCTTGCAGGGCCTCAAAATCGGCGTCCCGCAGGAATACTTCATTGAGGGCATGGAACCCGGCGTGGAGACGGCGGTGCGGACGGCAGTTGACAAATTGGCCGATCTGGGTGGAGAGATTGTTGAGGTGTCGCTGCCCCATACGAAGTATGGCATCCCGGTGTATTACTTGATTGCCACCGCCGAAGCCTCGGCCAACCTCTCCCGCTACGACGGGGTGCGGTACGGGCTGCGGGAGGATGGGGGCGATATGTGGGAAACCTTTCGCCAAACCCGCGAGGCCGGCTTTGGGCCGGAGGTCAAACGGCGCATTATGCTGGGCACGTATGCTCTCTCGGCGGGCTATTACGACGCCTACTATCTCAAGGCCCAACAGGTGCGGACGCTCCTCCGCCGCGATTTCGAGCAGGCGTTTGAGCAGGTTGATGTCATGGTCGCTTCGGTCTCGCCCAACGTAGCCTTCAAATTTGGCGAGCGCACCGACGACCCGCTGTGGATGTACCTGGTCGATGTGCTAACGGTCATGCTCAATCTGGGGGGCGTGTGTGGTATCTCTGTGCCCTGTGGCTTTTCAGAGGAGATGCCGGTCGGGCTGCAAGTCATCGGCCCGGCACTGGGCGAGAGCGACATTTTACGAGTGGCTTATCAGTATGAGCAGGCGACAGATTGGCACCGGCAGAAACCGGGTGGCGTATAGAATTTATACACGATCTTCCGACATTGGTACCCCGGCGACTGGTGACCGCATGCCCAAATTTTCGCTCAAAGGGGATTTGGCAATCCCCGTTTTAGCTCGGATTTGGCAATCCGCGCCGAGCAATTTGGATCTACTGATTCTGTATGAATACTTTCACAAAAATACTCTAGTCTCATCCCAAATCGAACCAGAAATTTGATGTTTTTGATTGTACCGCATTTGTTAGGTTTGGGAAAATTGATAGATCACAACCTCAAAATTCCCCCAGCATCCCCAAAACCCGATCAACCCCCTCCCTAAATTCAAAATGACGACAGCACTACAACGGATAGGGAAAGAAACGGATGAAAATTGTAGGGTCAAGACCATGTGGCAGCCAAGATATAACAACGAATCTCAGGGATTAACCGAATCTACTCCCAGAGCCACATAAAATTTGGTCAATCCCATTAATTCGTTGTTATAGCCAAACCCCGTGACTGCAACACGTATCTGACCAATGCAGAAACGGATAAAAATAGTATGAAATCCGCTACTTTCTTAATCCGTTGTAGTGTTAGGTTAGGCAAAATGTCGCTACCTATCGTTTATCTGCGGAAACCTGCGTTCCATTTTTCACCGGTTTACTCTGAGGCGGCGGTCTACTGATTTTTAAGGTCGCAAAATCCAAAAGCTGTGCTATAATGAAAGAGACCGGTAAAGAACATATGTTTCTCTTTAGTTATCCACAGCTTATCCACAAGATATAGCGATCCCGAACTTCACCCTCCCCATATTTTGTGGTATACTTTGAGACTGTCCATTGTTTACCAAGGAGTCATCTATCAGCAACGCCGCCTGGTCGGAGATGGGGAGATGAAGAGATAGGGAGATTAAGCCGAATCTCCTCATCGCCCAATCTCTAATCTCCGGACAAGCGCCAACGTTATTCTTGGACAACTCCTAATCTTGCTTGAGGAACTCAATGTCAGATTTTTGCCATCTTCACGTACACAGCGAATATTCCCTGCTCGATGGGTTGGGGCGGACCAAGGATTTGGCCGCCGAAGCGGCTCGGCTGGGGCAACCGGCCCTGGCCCTGACCGATCACGGGGTCATGCACGGGGCGATTGAATTTTTCCGCAACTGCAAGAAGCAGGGCGTCAAGCCGATCATCGGTGTGGAAGCCTATATGACCCCCTATGGCCGCCGCATGAGCGACAAGGAGCCGGGCAAGGATAAGGTGCGCCACCACCTGCTGCTGCTGGCCCAAAATATGACCGGCTACAAAAATCTGCTCAAAATTTGTAGCGAGGCCCAACTGACGGGTTATTATTACAAACCCCGCGTCGATGCCGATTTTCTGGCCGCCCATTCGGACGGGCTGATCTGCACCACCGGCTGTATGGCCGCCGAAATCCCCTACCTGCTCAACCCCGAAGATGGCCGCCCGCCCCAGCCGGAGCTGGCTCTGGAACGGCTGCGCTGGTATCTGGATGTTTTTGGCCGGGAGCGATTCTTCATTGAGCTGCAAGAACACAGCATCCCCGCCCTGACCCAGATCAACAAAACCCTCTTTCAATGGGGCCAGGAGCATAATCTGGAGTTCCTGGTCACCAACGATGTTCATTACGTCACGGCTGAGGATGCCCAGGCCCACGATACGCTGCTCTGCGTGCAGACGTCGGCCCTCATCAACCAGCAAAACCGGATGAAGCTGTCGGACCACGACTACTACCTCAAGAGCGAAAGCCAGATGCGGGACCTGTTCCGCCCCCTGGCCGATCTGCCGGACAGCGCCTTCACCAACTCCCTCAAAATCGCCGAAATGTGTGAGGTCGATCTGGAGGATAAGGAGTTTCATCTGCCCGACCCCTTCGAGGAGCCGGCTAGCGACGATGATGATATGGGCGATGTCTACGAACTCCTGCCGCCCACTTATATCGACGAGAAGGATTACGCCGGGGCCTTGCGCTACCTGACCGAGCAGGGTCTCATCGAACGGTATGGCGAGGACGGGGCCGCCTCGGAGGAAGTGCAGGCCCGCAAAGAGCATGAGCTAAACATCATCAATAGTATGGGCTTCGCCATTTACTATCTGATCGTCTGGGATTTGTGCCGCTTTGCCCGTGAGCAGAACATCTGGTGGAATGTGCGCGGCTCCGGGGCCGGCTCGATTGTGGCCTACGCCACCGGCATCACCCTGATCGACCCCTTGCGCCACAACCTCATTTTTGAGCGTTTCCTCAACCCCGGTCGGGTGTCGATGCCCGATTTCGATCTCGACTATCCCGACGATCAGCGGGAGTTGATGATCGAATACACCCGGCGGCGGTATGGGGACAAGCGGGTAGCCCAGATTGTCTCCTTTGGGCGGATGAAAGCCCGGGCGGCCATCCGGGATGTGGGCCGGGCGATGGATATTCCCCTGAGCGAGGTGGATGTTCTGGCCAAGACCATCAGTGCCATCCCCGGCAAACCGGCCACCATCGACAACACCCTCGACCCCGACCACGAATTTTATTCGGCGGAACTCAAGGCGCAGTATGACACCGCCGATCACGTCAAACAGTTGGTCGAGTTTGCCCGCAATTTGGAAGGGGTGGCCCGCCACTCTTCGGTCCACGCGGCGGCGGTCATCATCACCGACAAGGAGCTAACCGAATATGTGCCGGTCATGCGGGCCCAGGGGTCGGTCATCACCGAGTCTGTGACCCAGTTCGAGTTCCCCGTTTGCGAGTCCATCGGCCTGCTCAAGGTTGACTTTCTGGGGCTGTCCACCCTGACGGTGATGCGGAAGGCCGCCACGTTGATTAAAAAGCGGCACGGTCTGGAGTTCACCCTGGAAAATCTGCCGATGGATATCCCGGAGGCGTTTGATGATTTGCCCCATTTCCCGCCGCCGGAGAAGGCGTTCGAGCTGCTGGCCAGCGGCGACGTGACCGGCGTCTTCCAGGTGGAGGGCAGCGGCATGCGTCGCGTTTTGACGGAGATGAAGCCGACCAAATTTGAACATATCGTGGCCGCGATTTCCCTCTTCCGGCCTGGTCCGATGGAGTACATCCCGACCTACATCGCCCGCATGCACGGCCAAGAGCCGGTCGAGTTCAAGCATCCCAGCCTGGAGCCGATTTTGGCCGAGACGTATGGCATCATCGTCTACCAGGAGCAGATTATCCAACTGGCCTCCCAATTAGCCGGGTATGCGCCGGGTGAAGCGGATTTGATGCGCCGGGCGGTCAGTAAGAAGAAGAAAGAGGAGCTACTCCGGCATCGGGACAAGTTTATAAAGGGGGCCGCCGAACGGGATATTCCGGCTGAGGTAGCCGAGCAGATTTTTGCCGATATTGAGTTTTTTGCGCGTTACGGCTTCAACAAATGTTTACCAGGGGATGTCGAAATCCTGGACGCCGGTAGCGGACGGTTAGTAAAATTGGAGGATTTGTACCGGGACCGGACCACGGCGACCCAGACCGTTGCCTGCGACACCGATACATTGGCGCTCCGTCCCCAACCGATAGCCGATGTGCTGGATAATGGGGTCAAACCGGTTTTTCGGGTGACAACGGCTCTGGGCCGGCAGATCGAAGCGACCGGTAATCATCCTTTCTACACGTTCGATGGGTGGCAATGGCTCGAACAGTTGCAACCCGGCGACCTCATCGCTACGCCCCGGTGCCTGCCGGCTATGGGCCACACTGCCTGGCCTGATTACCAGGTTATTGTGTTGGGACATCTGTTGGCCGAGGGTAATCTGTGCCATCCTCATTCGGTCTACTATTATACGCAGGATGAAGATTACCTGGCCGATTATATCGACGCGGTGGAGCAATTCGATAATGTGACCTGTAGCGTTGGTCGGCACAAAGGCACATATTCCGTGTATGCGAAGCGGACTCGGCGTAAGCAAGCGCCGGGTGTTGTCCTGTGGGCCAAAGAGTTAGGCATTTGGGGTAAAACCGCCCATGAAAAAGCCATCCCCGCCGCTGCCTTTGAACTCAACAACGACCAGGTGGCCCTGCTGCTAAGTCGTCTGTGGGCTGGGGATGGTCATTTGAGCCAACAACCCGATGGGTACATCCAATGTTACTATGCCACCGCCTCGGAGCAACTGGCCCGGCATGTGCAACATTTGCTCCTGCGTTTGGGGGCTGTCAGCCGCTTACGCAGCGTGACGTTTCCCTATCAGGAGGGACGGATTGGCTACCAAGTTCACGTGATGGGGGGCGAGCATATCAAAAATTTTGCCGCCACGGTTGGGCAACATTTTGTTGGGGAACGGCAACGGCAATTCTGTCGCCTGGCTCTGGAGACAACGGTGGTGATGACCGCCCGAGGCACACGGGACATTATTCCTTTGCCGGTGAAAGATATTGTCAGGGATCATAAAGCCGCCGCCGGTATTACCTGGCAACAGATGCGGGCCGAGGCGGGCGTGGCCCAACGCGAATTTTATCCAACCAGTAATGTTGGCAAGCGAGGCTTCCGGCGGGAGACGATTGTCCGTTTAGCCGAATATTTTGATAGCCAGGAACTTTCTAAGTATGCGGATAACGACATCTACTGGGATGAGGTCGTCAGCATTGAGGCTGTGGGTGAAAAGCAGACCTATGATTTAACCATCCCGGAATTTCACAACTTCATTGCTAACGACATTTTGGTTCACAATAGCCACGCCGCCGACTACGCCCTGGTCACCTGCCAAACGGCCTATCTCAAGGCCAACTTCCCCATCGAATATATGACCGCCCTGCTGACGGTCGAACAGGGCAACACCGAAAAAGTGGGCCTGCTCGTCGGCGAATGTCGGGCCATCAACATTGACGTGCTGCCGCCGAACGTCAATTACAGCGGCCACGACTTTGTCATCAAAGATCGGTCGAGCGAGGCTGAAAACCCGGCCATCCTCTACAGCCTGAGCGCGGTCAAAAATGTGGGCAGCGGCCCCATCCAGGCCATCGAAGCGGCCCGCGAAGAGGAAGGCCCCTTCAAGGATATCGACGATTTTTGCAGCCGGGTCGATTTGCGACAGGTGGGCCGCCGGGCCTTGGAATGCCTTATCAAAGTCGGCGCGCTGGATGATTTTGGGCGGCGGGATGTGCTGCTGGGCATTGTGGAGCGAATGATAAATCTCTCCAGTTCGACTCACAAGGCCGCCGATGCCGGGCAGATCAGTATGTTCGATATGGGTACGTTTGACGCGCCCCAGACCGGCTCGGTGCTGTATCCGCCGCCGGAGGTGGAGAAAATCGGCCAGAAAGAGATGCTGGCCTGGGAAAAGGAGCTGATCGGAACCTACATCTCCGACCATCCCATCCAGCGCCATATGGCCGACATCAAAGCGGCCGGAACGACGCTACTGGGCGAGTTGGATGAGACCAAGCACGACCAGCAAGTGACCGTGGCCGGGTTGGTCAGCTTTGTGCGTCATCACCAGACCAAAAAGGGTGATCCAATGGCTTTCGTCGAGATCGAGGATATTCAGACGACGCGGGAGGTGGTGGTGTTTCCCCGCACTTACGAGGCCCACAAAGAGCTTTTGACGGAAGGGACGCTGATTGTCGTCCGGGGCCGAGTCGATGCCCAGAATAGCAACAATCCCAAAATTTTAGCCGACAGTATCTCAACTGAATTAACTTATCACCGAGCCGCCGGGGAGGGCAGCCAGCCAATGAGCCATTCGAAACCAAAAAGCAACGGTCACGCCAAATCGACAAACGGCAGGCAGGTCAACGAAACGCCGAACGGCTACCATTCACAGTCGATGCCGTCCCCGCCCCCCCCCGAACCGCCGCCGGTTGAAGAGGAGTCGCCGCCGGAGCCGGCTGACGACGCCTCGAAAAATGCCTGGCTACACATCACCCTGCCCCGCACCGGCGATCTGGCTCAGGACAAACATTGCC
>CAZWZZ010000083.1:0-13241 GCA_964638395.1 uncultured Caldilineaceae bacterium | reverse complement strand
CATCGGTTAAATCAGGCAGATAAGAAAATGTTCCCTGAGTGATACGCATTGTTTATCTCCGTTTATCAATTTGCGTTTACGATTTCTCATTTCTGAAAACAATCCAAAATCGTAAATCTAAAATCTAAAATCGTTATACGCTCGTTGGCGTCGGTACGGCATCCGGGGTGTCGGTTGAGGTATACTCAAAGGTGACATCTTTCCAGACGCTCAACGCTTTCCGCAGGGCCGGCGACCACTTGGCCGCATTGGCCAGAATCTCCGGCCCTTCATTGACGTAATCCCGCCCTTCGTTGCGGGCCTGGATCATCGCCTCTAGCGCGACCCGGTTGGCCGTCGCCCCCTGAGCGATGCCGTCCGGGTGGCCGATGGTGCCCCCCCCAAATTGGAGGACCACATCCTCGCCCAGATAGTCCAGCAGTTGGTGCATCTGCCCGGCGTGGATGCCGCCCGAAGCGACCGGCATCGTGCCCGGCATCGAGCCCCAATCCTGCTCGAAATAAAGCCCTTCCATCGGGTTAGGGTCCAACTTACTTTCGCGCAGGGTATTGTAGTATCCCCGCACCGTATTGGGATCCCCTTCCAGCTTGCCGACGACCGTCCCGGCGTGGATATGATCCACCCCGGCCAGACGCATCCATTTGGAGATGACCCGGAAGTTGACGCCGTGGGTCTTTTGGCGAGTGTAAGTGCTGTGGCCGGCCCGGTGGAGATGCAGGATCACGCTATTTTCCCGGGCCCATTTGGCCATCGACTGGATGGCCGTGTAGCCAATGACCAGGTCGATCATGACGATGACGCTACCCAACTCTTTAGCAAACTCGGCCCGCTCATACATATCCTCCATCGTGGCCGCCGTCACGTTCATATAGTGGCCCTTGATTTCGCCGGTCTGAGCCATCGCTTTGCTGACTGCCTCCATACAGTACAGATACCGGTCTCTCCAGCGCATGAAGGGCTGGCTATTGACGTTCTCATCATCCTTGGTAAAGTCGAGACCGCCCTGCAACGCTTCATAGACCACCCGGCCATAGTTGCGGGCCGAGAGACCCAGCTTTGGCTTGACCGTGGCCCCCAGCAGCGGACGACCATACTTACCCAGATGCTCCCGCTCCATAACAACGCCGAAAGGTGGTCCCTGGAACGTTTTGATGTAATGCAGCGGCAGGCGCATATCCTCCAGCCGTAGCGACTTCAACGCCTTGAAACCAAAGACATTGCCGATGATCGAAGCCGTCAGGTTGGCAATCGATCCCTCTTCAAAAAGGTCGATGTCGTAGGCGATGTAAGCGATATATTGATCGCTGCCCGGCACCGGATCGACCCGGTAACATTTGGCCTGATAATGCTCGTAGGTGGTCAACCGGTCGGTCCAGACCACCGTCCAGGTGGCCGTCGAAGACTCACCGGCAATGGCCGCCCCGGCCTCGACCGGATCGACCCCCTCTTGAGGCACCAGCCGAAAGGCACAGATAATATCCGTCTCTTTCGGCTCATAATCAGCTCGATAATATCCCATCTCGGCGTAGGGCGTCACCCCCGCGCCCCACCGTCCTTGCTTTTTTTTATCTGTAACGATGGCTGCCATTGAATATCTCCCTTGCAAAATTTGATCTTGGCTTGAGCCAGCTAATAATAATGTTAAAAACAGGATAGCAAAACTTTGTGAAAAATGTAACACTAGAATAGGTGGGGGATGGCTACATTTTCGGGTAACGCCGGGCTACCCAAACGGGTAGGTCGGCTTCGGAAGTCTACTGTTGACAAATAATTCAATAAGTGTTATTTTAACGAAAATGTTTCAATGTATGTTCAATTATCAACATTTTCAACCTGAATGAGATGCATGATAACGCTTTAGTCACCGACCAAATAGTTGCTGAAGCCCCGGCCATCTTCAAAGCGCTGGCCGATCCTAACCGGCTGCGTATTCTTGATATCCTGATGCAAGGAGAGTCCTGTAACTGTGAACTGACGGAATGGTTGGGGATGACGCCCAGTTTGCTATCACACCATTTGCGTACTCTGCGTGAGGCCAACCTGGTAACCAGCCGTCGTGATCTGCTTGACGGTCGCTGGGTGTATTACGCTGCCAATCCGGAGACGGTGACATACTGGCGGCAATGGTTTGATAAAATGTTTGACTCGGCCCGGATTCAACCCAGACTGACCGGGTGTGGCCCGGAAGGACAATTGAGCGCCCCGGTACCGGCTCAGGCGCAGCAGCGGGTTTTGTTTTTATGTACCGCCAATTCCGCCCGCAGCCAGATGGCCGAGGCGATTGTGAACAGGCGCCTGGCCGGTCGTTGGCAGGCGCTCTCGGCCGGGACGCAGCCGGCAGCACAAATTCATCCTACTGCTGTGGCCACACTGGCCGAACTGGGGATCGACTGGCGCGACCATCAGACCACCCATGCGGATAAATTACAGGGGGAATCGTTTGATCTGGTGGTGACGTTGTGCAACAACGCCCGCCGCGAGGTTCCGGAGTGGGTTGAGTCGAGTGTACATCTCGGCTTTCCCGACCCGGCTCAAGCCCGAGGCAGTGACGCTGAAATTTTACAGGTTTTCCGAAATGTTTGTCACGACATCGCCACGAAAATCCCGGACTTTTTGATGAAGTGGGCCAAAATCAGAGTCTAGGGGCAACTTTTTTACAAAATATTTCAATGATTGTAAAACTATTCAACTATAATCGAGAGTTAAACATTTTATATTTGGAGGTAAAAACGTGGAACAGATAACGGTATTCGGAGATATTCATGGCAACTTGCCCGCGCTGACAGCGGTCTGGGCCGATATGGATAGGCGAGGTTTGGAAAATCGCTTCTGTCTGGGCGATTTGGTCGGCTATGGGGTTCAGCCCAATGAGGTGATCGACTTGCTTCGTGCCCACGATGTGCCAACATTGATGGGCAACTACGATCAGGGGGTGGGGCATCTTAGCGACGATTGCGGGTGCGCCTACAAGACCCCGGAAGCCCAAGCCTTAGGCGAGCGGTCGATTGCCTGGTCGAATGAGCATGTGACGGCGGAAAATAGGGCCTATCTGCGGAACCTGCCGATGACAATGTCGGTGATGGTGGGCAAGCTGCGGGTGGTGTTGGTGCATGGCAGTCCCCGCCGCATCAATGAATATTTGTATGAGGAGCGGCCGGAGAAAAGCGTCGCACGCTTGCTTGAGAAGGTCGGCGCTGATGTGATGGTCTGTGGTCATACGCACATCCCCTATGACCGCCCCTTGTCGAGGGGGCGGTTGATTAACGCCGGCAGCGTTGGCAAGCCCAAGGATAATAATTCGCAAGCGTGCTATCTGATCCTGACGGCTAAAGAGGGGAATCTTGCGGTTGAATTTGTTCGGGTCACATATGATGTCGAACAGGCAGCCCAGGCGATTGAAGCGACGGCTATGCCGGATGAATTTGCCGCGATGCTGCGGGCGGGGCGAGGTTGACCAAAAACCAATCAGCCATACCCATTCGTCGCTACCCGCCAGGCGATGCCGGGTAACCGTGACACTTTTCCCCAGCCGCCGAGGTGGGCGCGACGCCGGAAAACGTCGTAATCGTGCCGCTCAATATCCTCCAGGATGGCGCGATACAACTCCGCCGCCGCGGCGATAGCCAGCCGCCCGTTCCGGTGTAACAAAATTACGCCCGGCAACGACTCGGCGTACAGTTGGCGGGTGCGTTGAATTTGGAACTGCATGAAGGCTCGCCAGCGAGCGTCAAGCTGCCCGGCGGCAATGTCCGCCTCGGTCAGCTCGAAGGTGGCCAACTCATCTTGGGGCAGGTATAAGCGGCCGTTGGCCCAATCCTCTCCCACATCGCGCAGGATGTTGGTCATTTGCAAAGCGACGCCCAACTTGATCGCATACGAAATCGCCTCCGGCCGGGAAAAGCCGGTGATATGCATCGACATCAAACCTACCGTCGCCGCCACGCCGTAACAATACTCGGCCAGGTCGGCGAAGGTTTCGTAACGGGTGATAGTCAAATCGGCCATGACTCCCTCTAAAAACTGGGAGACGTACATCGTCGGGATGTCGTATCTGGCCCGGGTATCGGCCCAGGCCAGCGCCACCAAATCATCATCGGCCGGTTTCTGCGCCAAAATGCGCTGCTGCCACTGCCGAAATTTGGCCTGGCGGTCTCCCTCGGCGACATCGACCGCATCGTCGCTGAGACGGCAAAAGGCATATAAGGCGCGGATAGCTCGCTTTTGACGTTTCGGGAGCAGGGAGGAGGCCAGATAAAAGGTGCGGCTATGTTCCGCCGTAATGGCCTCACACAGGGCGTAGGCCAAATTCAGACGCCTCCGGTTGACCGATAATATTTTCGGAGCTTTCTCTCTGTCCGGCGATATCTGCGCTCGTTCTACCAGGCGTTGCTCCCACGGGGCGGCCTGTAATGTCATACGAACCACAATGTTCCTCCCTATATTTGATGTGAGCAAGCTCAGCGCGTATTTGGCTAGGAGTGACGCGGTTGGCCGAAATCAGAGCTGTCCGTTCGTCAGCAGGGTGTACTGTAAAGGCAAGCGGCCAACATGGCATGGGGATGATTTCAAGGCTGCTAGGCAAAATTATATTAACTTTAATTGAAGTTTTGTCAACATCTGACAATCGGCCTATAATCTGGGGCATGATCCTCAACTGTGACGGGGATAGTGGCCTTGTAGGCAGTTCCCAGGAAAAATTATCCAAACATCCGGGCGGTTTTCATTAGGGGGGTAATGTGCCATATTTGACCAAAATCCTCAAATTTCTGCGGTCAGGATTCAAAACGATCAGATTGTCGCTGCCCAAAATAGGGGTGGGCTGGATGTTTGCCTTGCTGACGATAGATTTCAACCGGATTGCTATCGTCGAGTTGGGGATTACCGCCGGCGACGATAACTCAGGCCGACACGCTGCGAGCAATGGAAGCCGGGTCGACGGCTTAAGTATCTGATGAGAAATGGAAATCGCTACAAAATTATCATCGTCGGCGGCGGGCCGTCCGGTCTGGCCACGGCCCTGCATATAGCCCGGCAAACGCCCGCGCTGGCCGCCGAGATGGTCATTCTGGAAGCGGCCGAACATCCTCGGCCCAAATTATGCGGCGGGGGGATTACGTTTCACGGGGAAGAGCAGCTCCAAAGCCTGGGCGTGGATTTGGATGTGACCTCGTTTGCCGTGCATCGCTTGCTCTTTCGGCTGGGCGGCCTCAGTTTTATGGTCCCATTTCCCAATGCGATGCGGGTCATTGAACGGAGGGAATTTGACGCCGCCCTGGCCCAAGCCGTGGCCGACCGGGGGTTGCAGCTCCGGGCCAATGAAAAATTGATCGATTTGCAACCCGTCGAGGGAGGCATCGAGGTTACCACCAGTCGCGCTCGCTATCAGGCCACGGTGGTCATCGGCGCGGATGGGGCCAACAGCACGGTTCGTCGGAAACTCAACGTCGCCGAACCGACCGGGGTGGCCCGGCTGCTACGAGTTTTGACCCCGGTCGATCCGGCACTCGACGCCATCTGGCAGGATCATACGGCCATCTTCGATTTTTCCTGTGTGTTGGAGGGCATTCAAGGCTACAGTTGGGATTTTCCCTGTTACATCGGCGGTAAACCGTATATGAATCGGGGTATTTTTGATAGCCGCATCGAACCGCACACCAACGGGAAGCTCCAGCGAGGCAATTTGAAGCAGACATTTTCAACCGGCTTGGTGGCCCGACAGGTCGATCCCGACCAGGTTCCGCTTGAAGGTCATCCGGTGCGCTGGTTCAACCCAAAGGGGGAGTTTTCTCGGCCCCACGTGCTGCTGGCCGGTGATGCGGCCGGCGTCGATCCATTTTTCGCCGAGGGGATTTCGTATGGCATGGAATATGGCGGCATCATCGCCGAACTCATTCGAGATGGGTTCGCCCGAAACGATTTTGCTTTCCGGCATTATCGAGACAGCCTGTTAAAACATCGGTTAGGCCGCCTCCTGATGCGTCGCACGGTCGTGGCCAGACATCTCTTTGTGCATCGTCACCCCCGTTTGTGGTTGTTGCTGTGGCGGTTGGCCGCTATCGCCCCCTTGCCTGTACAGCAACGGATTGGGGCCTTTTTGGGCCTTTTGCCGCCTTAATCAAGGTTTTCGTTAAGTTATCAAGCTCAAAACCTAAATAAAAGTTAATATAATAATTGACAAGTTTTGATGTTTCTGTTTTAATTCAGGCCAGATAGCTAAAATCAGTAGATCGCAGGTATCCTGAGTAAACCGAGGAGGCACGAGGTTGCATCGAAGGAGGCGCTTACAGTCTACTGAAAATTCAACTTTCATTCAAATAAAGGAGAAAAGCAAAAAATGAGATTCAAGTTTGTGACTATTTTAGCGGTCCTCGCCACGATTTTCTTGGCAGCGTGTGGCGGCGGCGGCGGAGAAGGCGACTCCAATGGGTCAGGAGAGGGGGGGGTGACCTTGGATATTATTATGAATGACATTTATTATGGCGACTCGCCCACGAACGAAGAAGATCCGCCCGTTTGGACAGTTCCGGCCGGGGCGGAAATGACGTTAAATCTACAGAATAACGGTGCCCTGGAGCATAACTGGGCCATCGTCGAACCGGACGAGGAGGTGCCTGTCCCCTTCGTCGAGGAGGAACATAGCGATATTCTCATGGCGGACAGCGGTCTGGCTCAGGGTGGCGAGACCATCCAGTCTACAATGGCTGCCCCGGAGGAGCCTGGAGAGTATAAGGTCATTTGCACCGTGCCTGGGCACTATCCCGATATGCAGGGACTGCTTGTTGTTGAGTAATAACGGGTCGTTATTCCGTTATTTTTTGTTATGACTTACGCAATTGCCGTATTTTACTCTCCCCCAATCCTCCCGAATCGGGTGGGGAGTTCGCACCTCTCCCGCAGCGGGGAGGCTGTAAGGGGGAAAGTCAAGTAACTGCGTAACTCTTGTTTGTGATGTTGGGCGCTCCGTCGTTGGCGTGGATAGGGCAAATCTCTGGGAATGATTTCAAACTCGTTCTAAATTTTCAAAACCAACGGCGGAACGCCTGAAGTTTCGTTCTAACAACCAATCTTCCCCTTGCCACATTTTTTAGTAACTTCTAACTTCAATCCGTAGCAGTTCTCTATTATCAAGAACGCTGCCTCCGTTTTTTTACTGTGTCACTCACAACATAGGTTTGACAATGAAGCCGTCAAGGCAATTTGGAATGCAACAATGTCGTTGGTTAAATGTCCTGATAATCCTCGTAATCTTTTGGCAACATTCTCCACGTAGGTGATAATCCCATGAAAATTATGCTCATTGGTCTCAATCATAAAACTGCCCCCCTTGAAGTTAGAGAGCGTCTTAGTTTTAGCCCCGCCATGCTTCGGTCTGCATTGACTCATTTTGATGCGACGCATAGCCAAGCCCATCTTGACCACGTCAAGGAAGGGGTTATTCTATCAACGTGTAACCGGATGGAAGTCTATACATTGGTGAATGACCCCCAAGTGGCCCAAAAAAGTGTTATTCAATTTTTGAGCCGGAGTTGTGACGTGCCCCAAGAGGTGTTCTCTGAATATCTCTATATCCGGAACGATGAGGCGGCTATCAGCCATCTGATGCGGGTCGCCGGCGGCCTGGACTCGATGGTGCTTGGCGAGCCGCAAATCTTGGGCCAAATTACCAATGCTTACGAGGCGGCGCTGTCTCAACGGGCCGCCGGCACCGTTCTGTCGGCCCTCTGCCGAGCGGCGATCCACGCCGGAAAACGGGCCAGAACCGAAACCGCCATTGGCGTTAATCCTGCCTCGATCAGTTCGGTGGCGGCCAGCCTGGCCACCAAACGATTGGGCGATTTATCCAAACGAAAGGTCTTGCTGATTGGTGCCGGTGAAATGGGCGAAATCGCGGCTCGTTCGCTCATCAATCGTGGCGTTTCTGAGGTTATCGTAGCTAATCGTACCTATCAGAATGCGGTCACCCTGGCCGAAAATTGGGATGGCCGAGCTATTACCTTCCAACATCTGCCCCAAGCGATGGCCGAAGTGGACATCATTATTACCTCAACCGGCGCTCCCCACTCAATTCTGGATCAAGAACTGCTCCAGCCGGTTATGGCTTCTCGTGCCGAGCGCCCCCTGTTTATCATCGACATTGCTGTGCCGCGTGATGTTGATCCCGATGTTTTGGAGATACCTAATATCTATCTGCACGATATTGATGATTTACAACATCAAGCCGATGACAATGTGCGTGAACGGGAGTCTGAAATTCCGCGTGTGGAGGTGATTATGAAAGAGGAGGTGGCCCATTATATGGAATGGCTGGCCTCTCTGGATGTGGTCTCGACCATCACCGATTTACGGCGGCAAGCGACCGACCTGCGGCAGCGTGAGCTGGAACGCCTCTTCAATCGCCTCGACCTGGATGAACACCAGCAAGAATTGGTGGCGACGATGAGCCATCGGCTGATCAACAAAATTTTGCACGAGCCGACGCTCCGTCTCAAAAAAGAGGCGGCCAACGGCAACGGCGCAGCCTACATCGCCAGCTTGCGTCATCTGTTTGCGTTGGATCAAGCTAAAGAGGCCGCCCGGAAAATCAGTATGAGCCGTTCTTAGGCCGGGGAGCGGTAGCGAGGTTATATATAGATGTTGTAGTTCGCATCCCGAGAGGATTCCATTGCAACGTCCGGGCCGGAACCCGCCGTTATCCCGGCTGACCAGGATGAGCCACCCGCCACGCTCACGCCGGAGTCGAGCGTGACCCCTACGGCCACGCCCACCGACACGGATGAGCCACCGGCAACCCCAACACCGTCCGACTCGACTGACTAAACATTAAGCCGTGGTCTGGGAAACTTATTGCCCAGGCCACGGCTTTTTGATGCTGTGTCTTGGTGAAAATTACTTATTATTCATAAGCCAACACTTCCCGCACGGTCAAGCGGGAGGCGTTCCAGGCCGGGATGAAGCTGGCCACTGCACCGAGGATGACGACCACAGCCAGCCAGATAAGAACGCCGGTGATGGAAAAGGTGTAGCTGAGAGGGGCGCTCAGAAATTGGGTGCCGACCAGGTTGCTCAGAAAGCGGCTGATCGGATAGGCCAGGATAGCCCCGATGATCCCACTCAGCAAGCCGATGATGACCCCTTCGATGATGAAGATGCGCCGCACCGAACGGTTGGAGGCCCCGATGGCCCGCATCACCCCAATCTCGCGGGTCCGCTCCAGCACGTTGATGCTCATCGTGCCCATCAAGCCCAGCCCGCCGATGACGGCCAACAGGACGGCCATCATGAGCAGCAGAACGATCAACACCTCGAACATCGCCTCCACTTCGGCTATCTCCTCCGAAATCTTGGTGGTCAGCCCCACATCCCAGCCGAGATGCTCAAAGTGATCTTCTAAAGCCTGGGCTACATGCTCCTGGTAGGCCAGGGAGTGGCCCTCGGTGGTAGCGAAGACCCACTCGGCCCGACCAACGGTATGGGCCACCTCGGCGAAATAATCATAAGGGGCAAAGGCTGTGCCTACCGGGAAACCGCCGGTGGCGATGCCGACCACCTGCCATTTTTCCTCTTTGCCCTCGATCTTGAAAATGACCTCGCTGCCGACGCCGAGGTCCGGTTCATTTCTCAGAACCAGCGAGTTGACTACCACAGCGTTGGTGTCGTCAGGCCGGAGCCAACGCCCCTCGATGATCGTCGGCTTGACCAGCGTGGTGTCGGCGGGCGGGGCAAAGAGAACGATGTTATCGCTGTGGCTGCCGTCGGGTCGTTCGCGGCGGGTGTTGTAAAAGGCCCACGGCTCGGCCTCGACCACGCCGGGAATAGCCAGCGTCTCCCGGCTGATGCGTTCGACCCGGTAGCTCCGCTCGAACTGTACGGCCACATCATATTGGAAATAGCTGAGCCAATCGTGCAGGGTGGTCAACATCGACACCCGCAGGCTAAAGACGGTGATAAAGATTGCCCCGCCGAAAATCAACGTAATCAGAGTCAGGGCCAGGCGTGCCTTGCGGCGAAAGGTGTTCCGCAGCGACAGCACCAGAGGCCGGGATAGCCGGCGCCGGAGCAGACGGCTCTGTTGGATTTTGAGCAGCAGCCGGTCGATGAGACTACTGCCAAACTGCCCCCGGCCTAGCCCATACTCGCTGACGGCCTCCCGCACCGTGACTCGCGTCCCGGAGAAAATCGGGTAAATGGCCGCCAAAATCGGGACGAGCAGGCCGACGCCGATTTCGGTCCACAACACTTCGGTGGGGAGCCGGAAATTGGTGATGTCGAAATTAAGGAAGGCGGCAATGAAACGGCTAAAGTAGAAGGAGCCGGCGATACCTAACGGCACGGCGATCAACAGCGATAGCAGCCCGAAAATGGCCACCGTGACCAGGTAGAGCGCGACGATTTGGCGGCGTCGAGCGCCGACGGCCTTCATCATCCCAATCTGCCGCGTTTGCTGGGCCAGAAGGGCGGTAATGGTATTGATGACCAGAAAGGCACTCAACAACAGCGAGAAAATGGCCAACGCTCCCATCATAATGGTAATGGCCTGAATGATCGGATCGAGGAAGAGATGTTTGCCCGGCGTGGGTACAAAGCTGACCATGACCGTGGCCCCGGCATCCTCCACTTTGTCCCGCACGTCGTTGGTCACAGCCTGGATATGGGCTACATTTCGGGGCTGCTCGGCCACCAAAATGCGAAGTTCGTTGTAATCCTGGGGCTGGCCCAGCCATTCCAGCGTTTCATCGGTGATGTAGCCGACAGCCACCCCGTCGAACACATACATCTGGGCGTTCAGGTCGTGGGCGATGCCGCTGATGGGCATCTCCCGCTCCTTGCCGTCCGGCATCTTGATGGTCACCACCTCCCCCATCTCCGCCTCGACCAGCCCCAGCGCGGAGCGTTCGACCAGCATCGTATTATCGGGGGGCGGCCACTCGCCCGCTTCCGGCTCGAACTGGTCGATTGCAATCTCCTCAAAATCGGGAATGGCCACCAGCCACATCAGTTGCCACCGGTCGGGACCGGTCTGCACCCGCACGGTCACCCGGCGACGGGCCTCAGCCTCGGCTACCTCCCGCATCCCTTCGACGGCATCGACGACATCCTCATTGAACGCGCCAAAGGTCAGCAGCGTGGCGTGGGCCGGGTTGGTGGCCAGATAGGTTTGGGATAAATCGCGGGTCAGGATAATCTGGGAGGTAGCAATCGTGCCCACGGCAAAAACGCCGACGGCAATCGACAGCACCACCAGAAAGGTGCGTCCTTTGTTCAGCCACAGATCGCGCCACACTTTTTTCCATCTCGGTCTAAGCATGGGACACCTCCGGCTGTGGCTGCTGCCCGCTCTCCGCAACCGGCTCACTGCCATTTTTCCGCCGCTTATCATCCTTAATGATCTCCCCATCGGCCAGGACGACGGTGCGGTCCACCCGTTGGGCCAACTCCCGCTCGTGGGTGACCATCAGAATGGTTTTGTCCTGATCGACGAGGGCACGGAAGAGGGTGAAAATCGACTCGGCGGTGACGGAGTCGAGGTTGCCGGTCGGTTCGTCGGCGACGAGGATGGGCGGGTCGTTGGCCAGCGCCCTGGCAATGGCCGCCCGCTGCTGCTGCCCCCCGGAGATGGCGGTCGGCAATTTGTGGGCCTGGTCGGCCATCTCCACCTGCTCCAGGAGACCCATCGCCCGCGCCTCCCGCTCCCCCATGCCGTAGGTATCACAAAAATCCATCGGCAACATCACATTTTCGATGACGGTCAGCGTCGGCAGCAGTTGGAAGAATTGGAAGATAACCCCCACTTCTTTACCCCGCCAGACGGCGATTTGCCCTTCGTTGAGGGTATGCACGGCGGTGTCGCCGACCAGCACCTCGCCGGAGGTGGGCCGGTCGATGCCGGTCACCATATTGATGAGCGTCGATTTGCCGCTGCCCGATTTGCCGACGACGGCCACAAACTCGCCAGGGTCGATTTGCAGGTTGATATTTTTGAGGGCGGTAAAGGCCCCCGCCGCTCCCTCGTAGACTTTGACCACGTCCCGTAGCTCGATGAGGAAATCGTTGCCGTGTTTGTACCGACCGTTGGGTTGGGTTGGTTTCTTACGCCGGAACCAGTTGAGCATTGTCAACTCCTTTTGCCCGCTATTATGTGGTTGTTTCATTAAATATGTGCGGGGTTTACTTCAATTCTAACCGATGGCCGGGCCGTTGTCATCCATCGAAGGTAGTAGCCGCCGGGGGGCGAGGGGTTGATTTGGAGGGATTGCCGCCATCATGATAGATATAGGAAGCGCCATCGGTCGAACGCCGTTACTACCATCAGTTTTTCGCCATGCCGGGTCGCCCGCCGGTTGAGAACCCGGATGCGCGGAAGGTAACGGATTGGGGCTGATTATTTCAATCCGTTACCTTCTACCAATCCGAATTTTTAATGCTGGCGAGGAGTTGGTGACCGTCACAAAGCGCCAAGATTACGAGCCGGCGCTACGATTGCGATAGAGCGAGGGATCAATAACGTCTACCATTTTTTGGACATCGAGACTGTTGTCCAAAAATTCATTGACCTGCTCCAGTTGGGGCTGGGGATGTTGCACCAGATCGTTATAGCTAATATCGAGCCGCTCGACGTTGGGCTGATTGTTCATCCAGGTTTCGGCCTGGCGGAAATATTTTTGATAGAGCCGGGTAATTTCTTCGTCGCTAACTTTGTCCGGGTCTTCGCCCCGGTTGATGAGCATCTTTCTCTGGGAAGCCAGAATTTCGGGCATCGCCCGGCGCATGAAAATAATCCGATAATTGTGGCTGTCCGGGAGATGAAATAGGAGGATGGCCAAAACCTTGACCGCCTTGCCGTAAGCATCCTCTAACCAGGCCACATCCCCTTTGGGCAACTGTTTGACGCGCTCAAATTCATAGTAACCTTCGGGATTATCGGTATCGGCGGTTCTGAGATTGTCGATGATTGGTGGCAGACCACCGGCATCCAAAACTTTCATCATCATCGAGGTGCCGGAGCGGGGTAGCCCCGAAACGATGACGATGGGTGATTTCTTTTGCTTCTCACTCCCTCCAAACATCTTTAGTAAATTCTTAATCATGATGTCTCCCTATCTGAAATATGTTGATACGAGCTACTCTGTTAATTATTGCATCAGTTGAGCAGACAAGCAATCTGAAGCGGTCGGCATGCTGATCTATAATAATAGGAGTTACGCAGTTGAGCGACAAACGCATCCTGAGTAGGCGGTAGCCGT
>CAZWZZ010000082.1:0-13260 GCA_964638395.1 uncultured Caldilineaceae bacterium | reverse complement strand
GGGTTAGTTCGATGACTTCAGATAAGGCCATTGGTTGTTCTCCTTAAATAAAAAATTACGATAAGCCCAAAATCGTCTCTTTGCGACGATCAAATAGGGCGGAGGTGTCGGTTACGGTCTTGGTGTAGCGGCGCACGGTGGCCGGGATAGCCTGGGCGTCGCCGCTGTCGAGGGCGGTCTGTACGCTGTCGATGGCTTCCGCGATCTCATCCACCTTGAGCAGCATGCGGTGGTCGAACTCGTAGAGGATATCCAGCTCATCCTCTTTGATTTTGACGGCATCGAACAGCCCGGCGTACCCCTGAGCCGCCGTCTTGACTTTGTCGATCAACGTTTGCAGGCGGGTGTTGGCCCGGCCCATCTCATCCAGTTGAGACAGCCCCGGCCCGGTCAACATCTGGCTGCTGACATCCTCGGCCCGCCGCAGTTGTTCCCCCAGCAGCCGGGCCAGATGATCCCGCAGCAGCGTATCGGCCTCCCGCCGCTCCTCTTTTTGTTTGTATCCTTTATAGAGCGGAATTTTGCTGGCGATAGACTCGAACCACCCTTTGTGGTCAGAGACGGTGTCACGTAAATCGGTCATCAAAAATCTCCTTTGTGGATTAACATCGGGTTGACTGTAACGCCCCTATTATAGCCTATTTTGGGTGAAAAGAGAAGATGAGGTGGTCTCACCAGCCGACCAAACAGACCTCGATGGTCAAGCCCGGCCCAAAAGCCAGGAGCAGCGCATAATCGCCGGGTTGGGGCTGACCCTGGCGGATGATCTCATCCAGCACGAAGAAGATGGTCACCGAGGACATATTACCGTACTCCCGCAGCACCCGGCGGGAGTGAACCAGCGTCTCCGGCGGCAGGTCGAGGGCCTGGCCGACATAGTCGATGATTCTGGCCCCGCCGGGGTGGATGCCCCAGAAGCGAATATCAGTACGTTGCAGACCGGCCCGACCCAGAAAGTCATCCACCAAATCGGGGACGATCTGCCGTAACAGTTTGGGCACGCGGGTGGAGAGTTTGATTTGATACCCTTTATCCGTCAGGTGAAAGCCCATCATCTCCTGGTAACGGTAATCGCTGAAGGTCATCGTCTCCAGCAGCCGGGGGCGAAGCGCCGTATCTGCCGGGGGGGGGCCGATGACCGCCGCCGCCAGGCCATCCCCAAAGAGCGCCCCGGCCACCATATTGTCCAACTGCTTGCCGTGCTGAAAATGAAGCGTGCCGAACTCGACAGCCAGGATGAGCGCCCGGCTGTGGCGGGCCGTAACCTCGATCATGGCCCGATCCAGCGTCGTCAGCCCCGAATAACAGCCCATACCGATCAGGGCACTCCGCCGCAAGTCGGGCCGCAGCCCCAAATCACTGGCCAGGATGACATCCAGGCCGGGGTTATCGAAGCCGGTGCAGGAGGTGACGATAAAATGGTCGATGGCCGTAGGGGGCAAATCGGCAGCAGCCAGGGCCTCGCTGATGACGCTCGTGGCCAGGGGCCGGGCCGTCTGCATATAGAAATCGTTGCGGGTCTTCGTACTCGGCTCATCGGCCAGAAAATCGGCCTCAGCCAGGACGCTGTAGCGGCTGTCGATCTCCGAAGCGGCGTAGATCATCCGCGCTCGCTCGCTGTCGATGAAAGGGCGCAGCCATTTATCGTGGATGGTCATCTGCTCGTGCCGGTGGGCCGGCAGCCCGGTGGCCAGACCGAGCAGGGTGGGCAACGTTTGTGTGGAATCAACGGGTTGGGTCATACCGTAACTTATAGTCGTGGCCGTCGTTTATGGCAAATTTGGGCGTTCGTGCAGTTTCTAATTACCAATCACCAATAACAATACTGAAAACAGAAAGAAATCGTAACTTTTAGGCCACAGCATCCTGAGTAGCCGGAGCATAGCGGAGGCGTATCGAAGGGTGCGGGTTGGTCCTGAGTCATCTTTAGAGCCGCACCCCCTTCGACACTTCCTACGGTCGCAGGACGCGGCTTCGATACAGCCTCGTTCCTCGGCTTACTCAGGATGCTACCAACGTTATATTTCCAAACTAATTTCAGCATTGCCTCTCAGTTTACCACGCTCCGGGTCAGAACGTTAATTTCAGATTGGCTTAAAGCCCTACTCTTGGCTATACTACAGCCAGATCAAATGTCAAAGGTAACGCAATTGTCTAACGTACACAAAATCGGTACAATGGCCCACTGGCGGCTCTTTTTTGGGCAGTTCATCAATGATTTCATGCACATGGGGGCCATTCTGCCCAGTTCACGGATGTTGGGCCGGGCCGCGGCGGCCTATCTGGCCCGCAAACAGGGGCCGGTGGACGTTTTAGAGGCGGGAACCGGTACGGGAGCCTTCACGCAGGAAATTACCCCGCTCCTGAGCGGCGGGGATACGCTCGATTTGGTCGAAATCAACACCCTGCTGCTGGCCTATCTCAAGCAACAGGTTGAGGAGGGAGACAAGTTCCCGGTCGAGCCGGGGGTGCGGGTCAACTTTATCAATGCCGACCTGCGGAGCCTCGGCCCCGGCAAACAGTATGATTACATCATCTTCAGCCTGCCCCTGTCCAACTTCCCCCCATCGCTGGTCGAGGAGATGCTGAGCCTGATGGTTGACCGCTTGAAACCGGGCGGTGTCTTCAGCTACGTCAAATATGCCTTTATCGGCCAGATCAAATATTGGGGCAGCAACCAGGCCGCCCGGGCCCAGATGCGGCTGAACCAGGCGCTCATCAACCAGTTCGCCGAACAGTATCAAATCGGGCAGCGGTTGGTGTGGCCCAATGTGCCCCCAACCTGGGTCTACTATTGGCAGAAACCTGAGTCAACACAATAAATGAGAATTTAGTATCTAACCAAGCAACTTCTTGCATTTTGAGCCAGAAAATTGATCCACGAAGGGCACGAAGTGACACGAAGAAAAAATTCAAAAATTTACTGTTTCTTCCTGTTTCTTCGTGGATAATCTAACCTTGTTTGGCTCTGGCTTGTCCAGGTTAGGTTAATAGAGAGAAAGGAGACATTTTTGCCTCGACGATTAAGGCTCGTTTTACCCAGTACCGTCACGTTGACCTCGCTGATGCTTGGCGTGGTGGCCATCATCGTCCTGCCGGATGGAAATTTCTTGCTGGCGGCGACGTTGATTATCCTCGGTTCGATTTTGGACGTTCTGGATGGCCAATTGGCGGCTCGCCTGGATGCGATTAGCGACATCGGCAAAGAGCTGGACTCGCTGGCCGATGTCGTCACCTTCGGCGTGGCCCCGACCATTCTCATCTACCATCTGCTGTTGATGGTCGGCGTGGAGCAAATCATCGCCATCTTGATCTCGCTGATTTTTGTGTTGGCCGGGGCGTTTCGATTAGCCCGCTTCAACACCATCCCCTCCAACCGGGGGGCCTATTTTCAGGGCATGCCCATTCCGATGGCCAGCGCCCTGTTGATTTCGGCCAGCTTTTGGCAACATTGGGTGGTCAATGTGTGGTGGACCGTGGCGGTGGTCATCATCAGCTATTTGATGATTAGCCCCTTTCCCTACCCCAAAAGCAAACACGTGTTAGATTTGCCGCTCTCCGGCTGGGCCGGGGTCCTGTTAGTGACCATTTTGGGCGGCTTCGTGGCCGGCTGGCAAGCCGTGCCCTTTGGTCTGCTGCTGCTGTATGCCGCCAGCGGCCCGCTCTTCACCCTGATGGAACGTCAAGAAGCGAAACCGGTTTAATATTATGTATAGTGGCTTACTCGCCGCCTGGCGTGAAGTAAAAAGTATGGTATTGGCTCTGCTAGGGTTGACGGCTCTGGGGCTGTGGCTACGGCGGGGCTGGTTGGCCCTGCTCTCCTCATCGTTGCTGGGGGGCGTTATCTATTTTTTCCGCAACCCGGAACGGGTTCCGGCCTCCACCGCGCCCGATTTGATCGTCGCCGCCGCCGATGGGCGGGTGACCGCCATCGACCTGGTCGATGACCCCCTCTTTTTCAAAGGGCCGGCCCGCCGCATCAGCGTCTTTTTATCTCTGTTCGATGTCCACGTCCAATATTGCCCCTACCAGGGCCAGGTCAAATTTTTGCAGTATGAAGCGGGCGGTTTTGCCCCGGCTTTCCTCAAAGACACCAGCCACAACGAATTCAATTTGTTAGGTTTATCCACGCCCCACGGCCCGCTGGCCGTCAAACAAATCGCCGGGTTGATCGCCCGGCGCATCGTCTGTTGGCCTACCCTCAACGACACGCTCGACCGGGGCCAGCGCTTCGGGCTGATTAAATTTGGCAGCCGGGTCGATATCCTGCTGCCCCCCGATGTCGAAATTTTGGCCTATGTCGGCCAGCAGGTTCACGGCGGACAGACGATCGTTGGTCGCTGGCGGACCTGAGCCTGCCTATCTTTTTTGGAGAACCTATGAGCAACAAAAAAAACTTCTACTTCATCAGCCGCCGCGATTTTCTGAAAGGGGCGGGCGCTGTGACGGCCACCGCTGCCGTCACGCCGCTGGTGAGCGCCTGCGGCGGCGGGAGTGCGGCGACGGGACCGCTCAAAATCGGCGTGTTACTCCCCTTCTCCGACATTTACGCCGTGCTGGGCGAAAGCATCACCGAAGCGATGCGGCTCTATTTCGAGGAGAACGGCAATGAAGCGGGGGGGCGGCCCATCGAGCTAATCGTCGAAGATACCGAAATTAAGCCGGATGTGGCCCAACAAAAAGTCCGCAAGCTGGTCGAGCAGGATGAGGTCGATTTTGTGGCCGGCATCGTTAGTTCCGGGGTGTTGGCCGGGCTGCGGGATTATTTTGTCGAAACGGAGACGCTGCTGCTCTGCGCCAACGCCGGGGCCAACGCCCTCAGCCGGGGTGCTAAAACACCCTACATCTGGCGCACCTCCTTCACCAACTGGATGGCCCCCCACAGCATGGGAACCTGGGCGGCGGAGAACGTGGGCACCAGAGCGATCATCAGCGTGCCCGACTACGGCGCGGGCCACGATAACGTCAGCGCCTTCAGCCACAGCTTCGAGGCTGCCGGGGGCGAAATCCTGTCCGCCCAACTGACCCCCTTCCCCAATATGGGCGACGCCGCGCCCTTCATGGCCGAGTTGGCTAATTCTGGGGCGGATCTAGTTTACACCTTCTACAGCGGCGGCGCAGCGGTTACCTTTGTCCAAGCCTACGCCGATTTTGGCCTGGAGATACCGCTCGTGTGTGCCGGTTTTATGGTCGAGCCGGATGTGCTGCCGGCGCAAGGGCAAACGGCACTCGGTATTCGTAGTACCCTGCATTGGGCCTTACCCCTGGAGAATGAGGAAAATGAAGCCCTCAAAGCCAGCTTCAGCGAGACGGCCGGTCGAACCGCTGACGTCTTTGCGGTACAGGGGCACGATACGGCCCGCGTCATCGTCGAAATGCTCAACCGGGTCGAGGGGGACACCGGCGATGTCAACAAAATGATCGAAGCCCTGGACGGCATCAGCTTTGATAGCCCCCGCGGTCCCTTCGCCCTCGATGCCAACTCCCAGGCTCCGCGCCACCATATGTACCTGCGGGAGGTGCAGGAGGTCGGCGGCGTCATTCAAAACAGCGTCATCGCCGACCTGGGCGAATTTGTTGACCCCGGCGATGAATCGTTGGGGTAAAATGGAAACCATCATCATCCAACTCCTCAACGGCCTGGTGACCGGGATGTTGCTCTTCGTGATGGCCGCCGGGCTATCGCTTATTTTTGGGCAGATGAACGTCATCAACCTGGCCCACGGCGGTTTTTACCTGCTGGGCGGCTACATCGGCCTGTCGATGGTCCGCCAATTCGACAACTTTTGGCTGGCCCTGCTGGTCGCGCCGCTGGTCGTGGGGGGATTGGGCGTGCTGATCGAATATTTCTTCCTGCGCCGGCTCTACGGCGACCATCGTCACCTGGACCAGGTGTTGTTTACCTTCGGCCTGGCCCTCATCGCCTCCGACCTCATCCAGTGGAACTGGGGCGCTTACGTCGAGTCGGTGCCGCCCCCGCCCCTCCTGACCGGGCAGGTGCCGATTTTCACCGTCCAATTTCCCATCTACCGTCTCGCTTTGATCATCTTCGGCCTCATGCTGGCCGGGCTGCTGTGGCTCTTCATCGAGCGGACCCGCCTGGGGGCCATCATCCGGGCCGGGGTGTCCGATGCCCAGATGGTCAGCGGCCTGGGCATCAACATCAATCTCGTCTTCGCCGGGGTCTTTGCTCTGGGCACGGCTCTGGCCGCCCTGGCCGGGGTCATCGGCGCCCCGGTCCGCACCCTCTACCCCGGCCTTGATTTTGAAATCCTGATTTTGACCCTGGTCGTGGTCGTCATCGGCGGCTTAGGGTCCCTCAAAGGAGCCTTTCTGGCCAGCCTGATGATCGGCCTGGCCGATACCTTCGGCAAGGCCCTGCTGCCCCAATTCACCCTCTTTTTGATCTTCGGGCTGATGGCCGTGGTGCTTTTCCTGCGGCCCGCCGGTCTCTTCGGCCTGGCCGGGGCGGGGCGATGAGGGGGCTGCGGCAGGGGGTGGCCCGCTACCAAACCTGGCTGTTGGCGGCGGCGCTGCTGCTGGCCCTCATCTATCCCCACTTTAGCAAGCTCTATTACCTCAGTCTGGCCATCGAAGTGCTAATATTCGCCATTTTTGCGATGAGCCTCGATCTTCTGCTAGGCTACACCGGTCTGCCCTCCTTCGGCCACGCCGCCTACTTTGGCCTGGGGGCCTACGTCCTGGCCTACATCGCCAGCCGCAGCGAGTTGGCCCTCAACCTGACCGGCAATCTGCTGGTGACCCTGCCCGCCGTCATCATCGCTACGGCGCTGGTGGCCTTCATCGTCGGCCTCTTTGCCCTGCGGACGAGCGGCATCTACTTTTTGATGATTACCCTGGCCTTCGCCCAGATGCTTTTCAGCCTGGCCATCAGTTGGTCGAGCGTCACCGGCGGCTCGGATGGCCTGCCCGGCGTGGCCAATCCGTCGCTGGGCCTCGGCCCGCTACGCTATGAATTTAGCTCCCGCATCAGCTTTTACTACCTGACGCTGGCCTTTTTTCTGCTCTCCTGGTGGCTGCTGCGGCGCATCGTAGACAGCCCCTTCGGCTGGACGTTGCGCGGCATCCGCGAGAATGAGCCGCGGATGTTGGCCCTCGGCTACAACACCTTCTCCTACAAAATCGCTGCCTTTATGATTGGTGGGGCTTTTGCCGGAATGTCGGGGATGCTGTTGGTCTATTTCTTCGGTCACGCCCCGCCCGATTATCTCAACTGGACGATGTCGGGTCAGGTGATGATTATGCTGATCGTCGGCGGCGCGGGCACGCTGACCGGCCCGATTCTGGGCGCGGGCGTCATCCGCCTTTTCCCGACGATTGTCAGCAGCTACACCGACCGGTGGGAGACGTTGATGGGGCTGCTGTTTATTCTATTTGTGCTGTTCGCTCCGAAAGGGATTTTGGGCCTGGTGAAGGACGGGTGGCAGGGTGGAAGGATAGAATAGGCCAAGTAGCCACCTGAGTAAAAATAAGGTACAATTCGGTGAGTCATCTACAGATCGAAAATTTACATAAAAATTTTGGCGGACGGGCTGTCCATTCTACTGGTTGAGCAGAACCTCTCCCTGGCCCTCGACATCACCGACTGGGTGTATGTTTTAAACAAGGGGCAGGTCGTTTTTGAAGGTACTCCGGCGGAATTACGGCAGCAGTTGGCGGTGTTGAATCACTATTGATGGGAAGACTATATGGCTCAACCCGGCGAGGTGTTAGTAGCCATTATGAATAATAAGCAAGACTTTGCGGCGGCCCACGATCAGCATTGGTACCGTATTCCCGTCAGCAGTGCCAAAAAATGGCTGAAAGGTCGCTGGCCACCTGAATGGTTGGCATTTTACCAGACCAAAATTTTTGGCCCCGAAAAGTACGCCATCAATTACTACGCTCGCGTGTTAGACATTGAAGAGGTATATCGGTCGCAACTTTTTCCTGACCAGCCTCATGATGCCAAAAGTAACCGGCGTTATTACAAACTGGTTCTTGAGCCATTACGCAAACGACCCAAACCTATTTTTAGCCAACGACGACGAAGAATAGTATTTATCTCAACAACCTTGCAAAAATTCACTCAGGCTGTTGAAATCAATGACCTGTACAACGAGAGTTCTTTGGAAGAAAAATTATGGGCTGAATTTAAACGCTTGAAAATCCAAGCTGAACGCCAGGAGTTTGTTAAAGTCAGTGATGGAGATTACGCTTTAGATTTCGCTATTCATTGCAAAGAAGGTAATATCGATGTGGAAACAGATGGCGATACCTGGCATTCTAATCCTGAAAAAGCTGCTCAAGACAACCGCCGTGATAATGCCTTAAAAACAGTGGGCTGGCACGTTCTGCGGTTTAATACCCATCAAATTCGGGAAGAAATGACAGAGTATTGTATTCCTACGATTGTAAAAACTGTAAAGAGTTTAGGCTGGGTCGATGAGGGCGATTTTAAGGTACAGAAAATTAATCTGGACGCGCCGGATGGTACATACCAGCCGAGCTTGTTTGATGATTTGTAGGAAATGGTAGGGATGGAGATTTGGGAGATTGGAGGAAAATAGTGGACCAACCGGTTATAACACCCCCAAAAACACCCTTCGGGCTAAGGCTCAACATTCAAGCGATGCCGCTGACCGATGCTCAATTTTATGCGTTGTGCCGGGATAACCCGGCGTTGCGTTTGGAACTCACGGCAGAGAAGGAGTTAGTCATTATGGCGCCAACAGGATCACTGACGGGCTGGCGAAACAGTAAAGTCAATCAGCGATTAGCCAACTGGGCAGAAAAAGACGGCACCGGGCTGACTTTCGACTCCTCGACCGGGTTCACCCTGCCGAATGGGGCCAAACGGTCACCCGATGCGGCTTGGGTGCGCCGGGAACGGTGGGAGGTCTTGAGCGCAGCCGAGCAAGAAGGGTTTGCCCCGTTTTGTCCCGATTTTGTGGTCGAGTTGCGTTCAACCAGCGATACCCTGTCAACATTGCAGGATAAGATGGTAGAGTATATGGAAAATGGGGCGCGGTTGGGCTGGCTGCTCGATACACAACAGAAACGAGTTTATGTGTATCATCCGGGCCGCAGCGTGCAGATTTTAGACAACCCGACGACAGTCAATGGCGAGGATATCTTGCCTGGATTTGAGCTTGATCTGGACGAAATCTGGTAGCACGATGAACGACAACGAATTTGGAACGAAACGAAATGAGCCACCTACAGATCGAAAAATTACACAAAAATTTTGGCGGGCTGACCGCCGTGGCCGGTGTTGATCTGAACGTGCAGCCGGGTGAGCGGCGAGCCATCATCGGGCCGAATGGGGCGGGCAAGAGTACGCTTTTCAACCTGATTGCCGGGGACCTGCCGGCGACCTCGGGCCGGGTGTTGATGAATGGCCGGGACATCACCAGGCTGCCGGTCTACAAACGGGCCAATCTGGGGCTGGGGCGCACCTTTCAGCGGAACAACCTCTTTCCGGGCTTGAGCGCCGTTGAAAATGTCCGGCTGGCCGTGCAGCATCGCCGGGGGCTGACCGCCAATTTTTTCAACGCGGCGGATCGGTTCGGGGCCGTCACCACCGAAACGGAGGCTATTTTGGAGCGGGTCGGGCTGGCCGAGCAGGGAGAGCGCCCGGTGAGCACCCTGGCTTACGGCCAGCAACGGGCGCTGGAAATCGCCCTGGCCCTGGCCATCGACCCCCAGATTTTGCTGCTCGATGAGCCGACCGCCGGGATGTCACCCGCCGAAACCGTGGCAATGACCCGCCTCATCGAGGCACTACCCCGCCGCCTGACGTTACTCATCGTCGAACACGATATGGATGTCGTCTTCAGCCTGGCCGATTACGTCACCGTTTTACATTACGGCCAGGTCATCAGCCAGGGCACGCCGACCGAGGTTCGGGCCGACCCGACCGTGCAGGAGATTTATCTGGGAAGTGAGTTAAGTCAAGAATTGGGGGGTGGCGATTGAAAAGGAGAAATTGGGAGATTGGGCGATTAGGCTCTTCAATTGCTAATCGCCCAATCTCCTAATCCCCAACCTCTCTTATGCTAACCATCGACACCATCCACACCTATTACCAGGATAGCCACATTTTGCAGGGTCTCTCGCTGACGGTCAAGGCGGGGGAGGCGGTGGCTCTGTTGGGGCGCAACGGCGTGGGCAAGACGACGACCATTCAATCGGTCATCGGCTTTACCCCGCCCCGCCGGGGTCGTATTCTGATCCGTGAGACCGAGGTTACCGGCTGGCCCGCCCACCACATAGCCAGGTTGGGCGTGGGGCTGGTTCCGCAAGGCCGGGGCATCTTCCCGACGCTGACGGTGCGGGAGAACATCACCCTGGCCGCCCGAAATGAGCAAAAAGGGGGCTGGACCTTCGACCGCATCCTGGCCACCTTTCCGCCGCTGGCCGCTCGTCTGAAACATCTCGGCGCTCAACTGAGCGGCGGCGAGCAGCAGATGTTGGCCATCGCCCGCGCCCTGATGACCAACCCCGATCTGCTGCTGCTGGATGAACCGTCGGAGGGGCTGGCCCCGCTCATCGTGGCCGAGATCGAGCGGATCATCGGCCAACTGCGGGCGGAGGGGCTGTCGATTCTGCTGGTCGAGCAGAACTTGCCACTGGCGCTCGGCGTCGCCGACCGGGTGGCTGTGATGAGCAAGGGGCAGGTCGTTTTTGAAGGCGCTCCGGGCAGGCTGCGGGACAAGCCGGCGGTGTTGCATCACTATCTAGGGGTCTGAATTAACCAATGGGCACGGCCACCGATTGCAAAATCGACTCGATGACGCGGTGGGTCAGTTCCGGGTCGGCCTCGTGGGTAATCAGCCGGTGGCCGAGGACGGCGGGCACGATAGCCTTGATGTCGTCCGGGGTGACGAAATCACGATGGTTGAGCAGGGCCATAGCCTGGGCCGCCCGTTGCAGGGCCACGCCGCCTCGGGGGCTGATGCCCAGCAGCACCTCGGGATGGCTGCGGGTGGCGGTCAGCAGGTGGATGATGTACTCTTTCAGGGGGCGAACCACGCCGACCATTTTGACCAACGCCTGCAAATTGAGAATATCCTCGGGCGAGACCACCGCCCGCAGGTCGTGGAGCGGGTTGCCATGTTCCTCCATCTCCAAAATCGAGACCTCATCCTCGAAACCGGGGTAGCCCAGATTGAGGGAGATCAGAAAACGATCCAGTTGGGCTTCCGGCAGGGGAAACGTCCCGGCCATTTCGATGGGGTTCTGGGTGGCGATCAGGAAGAATGGCTCATCGAGACGATGCTCCTGGCCATCGACCGTCACCTGCCGCTCGGCCATGCTTTCCAACAGGCTGGATTGGGTGCGGGGCGTGGCCCGGTTGATCTCATCGACCAGCACGAATTGGGCGAAGAGGGGGCCGGGCATAAAGATGAAGCGCTGCTCCTGCTGGTTATAGATGGAGCTACCGGTGATGTCGCTCGGCAACAGGTCGGGCGTGCATTGGATACGCTTGAAGCTGGCGCTGATCGATCCGGCCAGGGCTTTGGCCACCAGCGTTTTGCCAATGCCGGGCACATCCTCCAACAGCAGATGGCCCCGGGCCAGGATCGTGGTCAGGATCAACCTCAATTTGGCGGCATCGACGACCACCACCCGCTTGACGTTTTCCTGTAGCCGGTCAATTAAATCAGCCGCCTCCCGGATGGTTAAGGGGGGCGGTTGGGTGTTGTTTGCGGGTGGGGAGGATGGGGTAAGGTCTGATTTCTGCATAATCTTTCCGTTTGACGATTTTGTGACGTTGATAGCTACTATAGCCGCCGGGGTAGGGAAGGTCAACCCCGTTATTAGGTAACTCGCTTACAGCCAGTCCGTGGTTGGCAGCTTTGGACCCGCCAAGTCACCGACTTGGCTAGAGCGCCTGAACGCAGCGGGGGAGTGGTTTGGCAGAGCCGCTAATTGCTGGTAGGATAGGCCGCTGAACTAAAAAGCCCCCGTGTAGACTGTACACGGGGGCGTTGATCTTCAACGGTTCAACGGTTCAACAGAAAGGTTATCGAGCGACCTGAGTCAGCAAATCGTCGCTGACGGTCTCCTCGGTCTGCTCCACCATCTGGTTTTTCACCTGATTTTTGTAGCGGCAGCCGCCAATACCATCCGTATAGCTGGCCTTGTCATACTCGATGACCGGGGCTACCACTTCGACCTCAGACTGCATAGCCGGTTCGACCACCGGGACGATTTCGACCGCTTCGCCGGGTTGGGCCTGGCTATCGACCGTAACGAACATAAAAGCGGCCCCGGCCACCACAGCGACTACCATAAACAGGCTGATAGCAGCCACACCGGCAATTACCAAAGTTTTTACGCGCATACAAGTCTCCTTTCAGCTAAAAGGGTTGATTTGTTTGGCCAAGATTGTACTACAGTTTGTAAGATTTGTAAAGGGGGAGATGGAAGTCATTGGCCCAGCTCTTTGACAAATCGTCTCCTTCTGTAATATACTGCCTCGAGATAAAATCATGAAAGCACCCAACAACCAACCAACCCGCCTCAAATTCAGCCTGCTCTCGGCGGCCATTCTGATCCTGGTCATCCTCCGGGCCATCGCCCAGATTCGGCGGGAGCAACAGCATTGGGAGAAGATCGAGGCCCACTACCGGCAGATCAGAGAGGGCCGCACCGATCTGGAGACGTTTGCGTGCCTGGCCGATTTCGTCGCCGACGAAGCGGTCGGGGATTATGACCATTTTATGCTGGATCTGAACCACCTCATCCTGGGCGCTCACTTCAACCTGACGGCCATCATCGCCGGGCCGCTCTACCGGATCATTCAATACCTCTTTCGCCGGCTGTATGGCAAACAGGCGACCCCGGCCTTCTTTCGCTTTGGCAGCAGCGGCTTTGCGGCGGATGACGGCAGCAACCAGGTTCAACATTTCTGGTACGCCGTGGCTATCACCTACGCCTTGGGGCCACGCCTGGCCGAGTGGCAGGCCGTCTATCACGAATGGAACGGGCCGGGACTGCTCCGCTACCTGCCCGGCTCCGGCCACGGCTACGGCACGGCGGCCGATCTCCATCTCTCCCGCCAGGGCATCGACTTGGGCCAAAAGTTGGCCGCTCGCCTGATTCCCCTGGAAATGGTCGGTGACTGGCTGCGGCAGGAACTGCGTTGATAATGAACAACAAATCTTGCCTGGGCTGGGGCCTGGTCAGCCTGATCTTGCTGTGGATCACCGGGGTGGCCCTGGTGAGCCAACTGCTGGCCTGGGCAGCCCCGGC
>CAZWZZ010000081.1:0-13286 GCA_964638395.1 uncultured Caldilineaceae bacterium | reverse complement strand
CTAAAGCGGGATGACTATCGAGGCGGTTGTGGTATGGGTGGGTTTGTTGTTTGAGTTGCTGCATAAGCATCAGGTCTGGCTCCGATTCTGTATTTAGTAAACTATACAATGCTCTTTATAAAACCTCAACTTTATTTTATTTGACAAGCTCCGGTCCCAAGAGTATAGTATGAAATCGTAAAATGAAACAATTTTCACCCGTTAGGGGGGTCCGGGCAAGCCGGGCTGAGAGGATGACCATGTTTCGTCATCGACCCTACGAACCTGATCTGGGTCATGCCAGCGCAGGGAAACGGAGGTGCCGTTCAAGGCAAACCAAACGTTGTTCCCTGATGGGGGCGGCGTTTTTTGTTTTTGAGATTGGAGATTGGGCGGTTGGAAGATTGGGAGATTGGGAGATTGGGAATGAAGGAGAAATCGAAAACAGGGCGGGCGGTGATTTTGGCCAATGGGCCGTTGCCGGACCCGGAGGCGGCCAGGCGGCACATTGGGACGGAGGATTGGCTCATCTGCGCCGATGGGGGGACGCGGCACGCCCTGACGATGGGGCTAACCCCGGATGTGGTCATCGGCGACTTTGACTCGCTGGGGCCGGAAATCCGGGCCGTGTTGGAGAGCCGAGGCGTTCAAATGCGGGCCTACCCCGCCGACAAAGATCAGACCGACCTGGAGCTGGCCCTGGAGCTGGCCGTTTCCGAGGGGTTCACCGCCATCGACATTTTAGCCGTGCAGGGGGGGCGGCTCGACCAATCGCTGGCCAATCTGCTGCTGCTGGTCCGCCCGGAATGGGGCCAGGCCCAGGTGCGAGCCATCGTCGAGAGCGAGGTAGCCTGGGTCGTGCGGGGCGGGCAGCGGGTCGAAATCAGCGGCGCTCCCGACGACCGGCTGTCGCTGATACCGTTGGCCCACCAGGTGACCGGCGTCACGTTGACCGGCGTCCAATGGCCGCTCGACAAGGCCACGCTCGAACTCGGCTCCACCTTGAGCATCAGCAATGCCCTGACCGAACCGACAGCCCATCTGCACGTGGGCGAGGGAGTGTTGCTGGTCGTTCACGAAACACTAACATAATAACAAAGTAGTTTTTGGAGGAAATAGTTATGAAACGTTTACCCATAATTCTCATATTTATCAGCCTGGCCCTATTCCTGTCGGCCTGTGGGGGAGGCGAAACAGCGGAACCCCCCGGCGATGCGCCGGCGACGGAAGAGAGCGCCGCTGAGGAAACCGGGAGCGAAGCAGCCGTGACCGAAGACACGAGCGCCGAAGAATCGGCTGCTGCCGCCGAACCGACCACCATTCGCTTGATGTCCCACGACAGCTTCAACGTCAGCGAGGCGGTCATCGCCGCTTTTGAGGCTGAAAATAACGCCACGGTCGAGCTGCTGCCCTCCGGCGATACGGGTTCGGCCCTCAACCAGGCCATTCTCAGCAAGGAGAATCCGCTGGCCGACGTCTTCTTCGGCGTGGACAATACGTTTATGAGCCGGGCCTTGGAGGCGGAGATTTTCGAGCCGTATGAGTCGCCTCGCCTGGCCGAGGTGCCGGACGAGTTGGAGCTTGACCCGGAGCATCGCCTGTTACCCGTGGATTTTGGCGATGTCTGCCTCAATTATGACAAAACCTGGTTTGCCGAGCAAGGTTTGGATCCCCCGGCCAGCCTGGAGGATTTAATCGACTTAACCTACGAGGGGCTGACCGTCGTCGAAAATCCGGCAACGTCCTCACCGGGATTGGCTTTTTTGTTGGCTACGATTGATTATTTTGGACCAACAGATTATTTGGAATATTGGCGATCACTACGCGAAAACGATGTGTTGGTCGTTGATGGCTGGGAGGATGCCTACTGGGGCCAATTCAGCGCCGCCTCCGATGGCCAGCGGCCCATCGTCGTCAGTTACGCCAGCAGCCCGCCCGTCGAGGTTCTCTTCGCCGAGGAAGAGCTAGATGAAGCGCCGACCGCCGCCGTGACCGGCGATGGCTCCTGCTTCCGCCAGATCGAGTTCATCGGCATCCTGGCCGGGACCGAACAGCGGGCATTGGCCGAAAAGCTGATCGACTTTATGCTCAGCCAACCCTTCCAGGAGGACATTCCCCTGCAAATGTTTGTCTACCCCGCCAACGAAAACGCCGAGCTACCCGAGGTTTTTGTCGAACATAGCACCATTC
This sequence comes from uncultured Caldilineaceae bacterium, assembly GCA_964638395.1. GTDB lineage: Bacteria > Chloroflexota > Anaerolineae > 4572-78 > J111 > CAZWZZ01. Next base: position 11,117 of record CAZWZZ010000081.1, on the reverse strand, counting down.
CGGCCAACCCGGCCAGTGTAAACCCCGAAGCCATCGACGCCAACCGCGAAGCGTGGATCGAGGCCTGGACCGAAGTGGTGTTGCGGTAGGGGGGAAGATTGGAAAAGTGGAAGCGTGGAAGAATGGAAGGATGGAAAAATAGAAGCGTGAAAGGTGAGGCGACTCAACAACCCGAACAGTATCGCAAAAATCAAGTTTCCGATACCATCAATCTCCCTATCTCCCCATCCCCCTATCTCCCTATCTTCCAATCCTTCCTCTACCTCCTGCCCTTCCTCTTCCTGGCCCTCTTTTTCTTCTACCCCCTCCTGGCTATCCTCGGTCTCAGCTTTGCCCCGGAAGGGCGCTTCGACCTGGCCGCTCTGAGCAAATTGGTCGGCAGCAGTTACTATGGACGGACGTTGTGGTTCACGGTCTGGCAGGCCGCCGCCTCGACCGGGCTGACGCTACTGCTGGCCCTGCCGGGGGCCTACCTCTTCGCTCGCTACCGCTTTCCGGGCAAAACGCTGCTCCGGGCGCTGACCACCATCCCCTTCGTCCTGCCGACGGTGGTCGTGGCCAACGCCTTTCTGGCCTGGCTGGGACCACGGGGTTGGCTCAACCGGCTGCTAATGGCTCTCGGCGGCTTCGAGCAGCCTCCTATCGACCTGCAACACACCATCTGGATCATCCTCCTGGCCCATATCTTCTACAACTACACCGTTGTGCTGCGTATCGTCGGCGGCTTCTGGGCCAATCTCAACCCCCGCCTGGAAGAAGCGGCCCGGATGCTGGGGGCCGGTCCCGCCGAGACCTTTTTCCGGGTGACGCTGCCTCTGCTCCGGCCGGCCCTGGCTGCCGCCGCCCTGCTGGTCTTCATCTTTAGCTTCACCAGCTTCGGCGTCATTCTCATCCTGGGCGGTCCCCGCTTCGCCACCCTCGAAGTAGAGATTTACCGGCAGACGGTCAATCTGTTCAACCTGCCCGTCGCCGCCGCCCTGTCTCTGGTGCAGATTCTGTTCACCTTTGGCCTGATGTGGGCCTACACCCACCTCCAGGCCCGCACCGCCCTGCCCCTCGACCTACGCCCCCGACGACAGAGCCAACGCCGGGTGTCCACCCCCGCCGAGTGGCTGCTCCTCGGCGGCAATCTGCTGCTGATCGGCTTGCTGCTTCTGCTGCCCCTGCTGGCTCTGGTCGAGCGATCCGTCAGGCTCGACGGGGGTTTCAGCTTGCGCTACTACACCGCCCTGACCCTCAATGAGCGGAACTCGCTGCTGTACGTGCCCCCGGTGCAGGCCATTTTCAACTCCCTCAATTTCGCCGCCGCCAGCGTCGGCCTGGCCCTGGTCATGGGCCTCCTCAGCGCCACCCTGCTGGCCCGGCGGCCCCAACAAAAAAGCGCCCGTCGCTTGCAGGCGCTCCTCGATCCGTTACTGATGCTACCCCTGGGCACTTCCGCCGTGACCCTCGGCTTCGGCTTCATCATCGCCCTGGATGAACCGCCCCTCAACCTGCGGACCTCCTGGTGGCTGATTCCCATTGCCCACACGCTGGTCGCTTTCCCCTTTGTCGTGCGTAGTCTGCTCCCGGCTTTACGGGGCATAAAACCATCACTACGCGAAGCGGCCACAATCTTAGGGGCCACCCCCTGGCAGGTATGGCGAACGGTCGATCTGCCGATTGTGGGTCGGGCGCTACTGGTCGGGGCGGTCTTTGCCTTCACCATCAGCCTGGGCGAGTTCGGGGCCACGGCCCTCATCGCCCGGCCCGAAACACCAACGATGCCGGTGGCCATCTTCCGCTTCCTGGGCCAGCCGGGGGCGCTCAACTACGGCCAGGCGTTGGCTATGAGCAGCCTGTTGATGGCCGTTTGCGCCAGCGGTATGCTGGCCATCGAGCGGTTTCGCGTGGGGGAGATTGGAGAATTTTGAGGGGGACGTCGAGGCATATAGCCCGGTAGGATGACCCCGGTCGCCTTAAAAATAAGCCGCCTCAACCGGATAAATCGCTCAACCTGGTCTAGTCTACAACAGTTTGATGCTGTAAGCTGAAGGAGTGTGCAGAAAATTATCCAGGAGCAAAAACATAAATGATCGAGCCAGCTATTTCATCCCCAGATAAAATAAATAGGAACACCTTTCCACCCTTCACAACCGTTCAGAATAAACGGGTAACGTTACGCACCTTAAAAAAGGATGATGTCGATTTGTTGATTGATCTCTTTCACAAATTGTCGCCCGAGTCCAAACGTTTACGCTTTCATGCCAATGTCGAGTCCGTGGATCGTGAGGTTGTCCGGCAAGAAGCGGAGCGGTTGGCCGATATCGACCCGGCGCAGCAGGTTGCCCTGGTGGCGGTGGATGATACGAGTGCCGGAGAAGAGGCCATCGCTGTGGCCCGCTTCACCCGCCTGGCGACCGATGAGACCGCCGCTGAATTGGCTGTTGTGGTCAGGGATGATTTCCAGGGGCAGGGGCTAGGGCGACATCTCCTGGAGACCTTATCTGAGGTGGCTCGCCGGCAAGAGATTGATCGATTTGTGCTGTTGACAACGACGGAGAATACAGCCATGCTGAAGCTGGCTAAAGCGGTGTGGGGCAAGGTGGAGATTGACACCATAGATGGCGAACAGGAAATTTGGGCCACCATTGAGTCTCGGTCGCCGCGTTGATTCAAATGGCTCAATCAGATAGTTTGGAAAGCAACGAAAATCTGATCCGCCCGTATCAACCGGGTTCACGTTCTATAATTTTGGCGGGTGAGGCCCGGTGACCATTTTTTTCTACTGGATAGATGGGGCAGCGGGTTTCGTTCAAAAAACGGTCGATGCGCTCGTTGATACGGCGTAGCTCCCGTTTGGTGGGCAGGTGGTAGCCCCCCTTGAGACATTCGGTCATGACCAGGTTGGGGATGGTTAGCCGGGCCTGGTTTTTGACCGCTTCGGCGGGGAAAAAGATGTCATGCTCGGCGGCCACGACCAAAGTCGGGGCGTTGAAGTCGAGCAAACCCTCACGGCGAGCCGGACGGGGAATGTGAGTTTCGATTCTAACGTTGCGAAAGACAGCGCCGAGGGTCTGGCTTAACAAATCATCAATCGGCCTGTCTCCGGTCAGCGGCCGAAGCACCTGCCGGAGTTGCATCCGGCTGGACCACCAGCGATAACACCACATCGGCCAGGCCAGGTCTCGCAGGAGGGTCAGCGTTGGGCTGTGGACCAGCCCGGCGGGCGCGTGCAGCACTGCTTTGGCGATACGCTCCGGGGCATAGGCCGCCATACGCAAAACAATGGCCGCCCCAAACGACAGACCGATAAAGGGGACCTGGATCAAGTCCAGCCCGTTCAAGACATCCACGCCCCAGCGGGCATAGCTGTCATCATCGGGGGAGAGGCGGGTCTGGGCGCTCTTGCCGGGATGGCCGATGAGATCAGGCGCGTAGAGGCGGTAGTGGTGGCTCAGGGGCAGATACCAGGCCAGAGTCACCGGGTTGATGACATTGCCCCCGTGAAGGATAAAGAGCGGCGGCGCGTCAGCCGGCCCGGTGATTAAGACGTGGGTTGAGCCAAAGCGAGTCTCAAGGGTACGCTCCTCATAGACCACGCCCAGTTGAGCCACAGCCTGATCGTACAACTCCATTATTTCTGCTTTACCAGCTTTGCTATAGTAGATTGACCTGGCCATAGCTTCCTTTCTATTTCTTCCAACAAGCAAAATATCCCCCGGCCCGACCCTGTGGGAGATTTCGTCAATGGTTTACTAGGATTTATGCAGACCGTGAGATAGGAAACATTGGTGATGTTCTGTTACTATAAATGATTATTAAGCGGCTAACACCCGTCATCTGAGTAGTTTGTCAACTGGACAGGGTGTTAGTTCTCAACCTGGTCAACTGACCAGGATTTTTAACGAATCAACGATACAGTGGCGACAATGGGCAGGTGATCGGAGCCGCCCCCTGCCGACAGGGTGCGGGCCTGATGGACAAACAGGTGGTCGTTGTAAAAAAGATGGTCGATCCGCACCAGAGGAACCGGAAACAAAATACGGTTATCGAGCCTCGGGTTTTGGTTGGGATAACTAAAGCCAAAACCCCACCCCGCCCGCCAATGGGCATTCTCCAGGTGGCCGGCAATGTGCCGGTAGGCTTCCGACTGATCGGTGGTGTTAAAATCGCCGCCGACGATAAGCGGCCCCTGGTCAAACGCGGCAATATCTTTGACCAGGCGATTGGCCTGGCGTTGATGACGCGACCAGGCAGTCGGTTGGCTCAGATGAACATTCCAGACCGTCACCGGGCCGGACGGCATCTCGACCCGGACTTTTTGGATACGTCCGCCCCGCCGCCCGGCCAACGGGGTCAGCGGATAGCGGCTGATAACGCCTTGAGCCATATCCCGCTCATAGGCGATGTAGAGTTTACCATTGGGATCAGATTTTTCCAAACGACCAATCAGGATCAAGCCAAAGCTGAGGCGTAGCTCTTGTAGCAGTAAAATATCAGGGTTCTGCCGCTCGATGACGGCCACCACGCGCTCCAGGTCTTGATCCAAGTCTTGATTGGCGTGCCAGACATTATAACTCATCACTTTGAACGGCGCTTGGTCGGCCAAAACGACCTGGGGCCGGGGTAGAAAAAGGGGCACAAATGTCAATGTAATGAAAAGCGTGGGCACAGCCAGCAACCACGCTAATCGAAACCGGCGGGCCATCCCGGCCACGAGCAACGCTGGAAGCAACCCCACCAGCAGCCAAGGCATCACATAGTTGAGCCAACGCACCGGCCACAGCCAATCCCCCGGCCACCATCGCAGCGGAATCCAGAGCAGCAGCCCCCAGCCGCACAGCCACAGAAGACGAAACGTGATTTTTTTCAGAGATGAAATTATTAGGTCGGCCATCGTGTTGTTGTTTATTCTATTCATTATACCCGCCTAATCTGAACAAGCCAGCCCCTAATCTTTTTTGGAAAGAGGCTTGACAACGAACTCAATTTCGATATAATACTTGCACAGCTAAGTAAATTACAGGCAAAATCGACAACCTGATGGAAATCGACCAAATTCGAGACCGAATTAGTTTTCTACTGGCCCGCATCTGTCACGCCCACCGCAGTAACATCCACGCCAGGCTTTCGACGCTGGATTTGCATGTGGGGCAGGAGATGTTCCTGCTCAATCTAAGTGAAAACGAAGGCGTCACCCAGTCGGAACTGGCCGACTGCCTCTGCGTACAACAGGCCACGGTGACCCGGATGTTGGACCGGATGACCAAGAGCGGGTTCGTCGAACGGCGCAAGGATGAGGCAGACCAGCGGGTCTCGCGGGTTTTTTTGACCGACGCGGGGCGTGTTCTGCTGGAACCCATCGCTACCATGTGGGAAGAGGTCGAAGAGGAAATGATGAAAAATTTTACCCTCGAAGAGCGGCTGCTGTTCCGCCGCCTGCTTTTGCAGGTGTACGACAATCTCTATTCGTAAATCTTTACGCCAAAAGGTTAGCCGGCTTACGGCCACTCTCTTTTTTCAAGAGTATACTTAGCCGACTAATTAGTTTTCGTTACAGACCATACTGCAAACTATTATGAAATAAGGAGAAAAATCATGTCTACAGTAGCTAATCAAACGCTCAATAAACAACAAATTGCCCCCATCAGCAAATTATGGTGGGTCGGAATCGTGGCCGGGGTCGTGTCGGCGGTGGGGAACCTCATCTTTTTCTTTATCACGTCGGTTGCGGGTATCTCTTATATGATCCCCATCGAAAATCCCGACGTGTTGGAGCCGCTGCCAGCCACGGTCGTCGCCATCGCCAGTTTTGTACCGGCTATCGGGGCCACGATTCTTTTTGCTCTGCTGGGCCGCTTTTTATCACAGGGCGTGCGAATTTTTACGATCATCTCGATTGTTTTTCTGGTCCTCTCTTTCGCTATGCCGTTCACCCTACCGGCGGCCGTGCCGATGGCCACCAAAATCGCCCTGAATGTGATGCACGTTATTTCCGGGGTGGCTATTGTTGGTGTGCTGCTAAAGTTGGGAAAATAGATTGGACAGAAAGGAGAAACTCGTGTCCGTACAAGGCGCTCAAACACAAATCAATCAACGTGGGTCAGCTTTTATATCCGCCAGCCGCAGGACATCGAGCGGGCGACTGCTTTGCTCCGTGAGTCGTATGACCTAACGATCAAGCAGCGAAGCCGCAAGAAAGTTTAGAGATTATCGGCATCAATGAAATCCAAACGGGAGGAACCTTATGACCGACACCAATGCACTCAACATCCGTCACAACCCTGCTGAAAACCGGTACGAAACCGAGGTCGAGGGGCACCTGGCCCTGGCCGAGTATAAGCTCAAGGATGATGTGGTTATCTTTACCCACACCGAAGTGCCCTCGGAACTGGAAGGGCAGGGCATCGCCAGCAGCATCGTTCGTTTCGCCCTGGATGACGTCCGGGCCAAAGGACACCAGGTTATTCCTCGCTGCCCTTTTGTCAAGAGCTACATCGAGCGGCACGAGGAGTACCAACCCCTTGTCCTGGAGAGCAAAACCTAAACCTGACAGATTTTTGAAACCTTTACCGAAAACAGAATGAGACTTAAACTTTTGCAAAGGGGCGGTTGGTAGGGATGGGGCAACTCGGAACGGAGGTTGTTGGCCGCGGAGTTGGCCGAGCAGCCGGTCCGCATCAATAGCCTGGTGTTAGGCACGCCGATCATCACCCGCTCCCGCCCACAGGGACAACCCGGCTGGCTGACCGCCGATGACAGCGGCCACTACGCCGCCTACCTGGCCTCGGACGCCGCTGCCGGGGTCAAGGGGGAAACCATCATTTTCGAGGAGCGGGAGCAGTTGGCGACGTTGGGGTAATCCTCTACTCCCGCTCGCTCAAAAATTGATAGATCGCCGAAAAATCCTCATCGCCCAAGCCGGCCTGCATCGCCAGACGATACACCTCTTTGGTCACATTGGCCACGGGCATGGCCACGCCGGCGTCGTAGGCGGCCAGGGAGACCAGGTGCATATCTTTCTGCATCCAGCGCAGGGGAAAATCCGCCTCATAGTCGGCCTGGGCCATCTTTTCCCGCTTCATACCCAGGAAGGGAGCCGCCACCGGCCCACCCAATATGGTGTTGAACAGCGTCTCCTGAGATAGGCCGAGGGCCTGGCCCAGGGCCATCCCTTCGGCGAAGGCGGCCATCGACGAAGCCAGCAGGTGGTTGACGACGATCTTGAGGCTGGTGGCCATGCCGTGCCCGCCGACGTGGACCACCTTGTTGCTCATCAAATCCAGATAAGGTTGGCAATCGGCCAGCTCCTCCGCCGCGCCGCCGACGAGGATAGTCAACTCGGCGTTCTGGGCGTGGGGTTTGGTCCCGGCTACCGGAGCCTCCAGGAAACGCACCTTTCTGGCCTGGGCCGCCGCCGCCATCTGCCGGGCAAAGCCGGGGTTGACGGTGCTACAATCGACCCACAGCGTACCGGGCCGCAGATGGTCGAGGAAGCCCTCGCTGCCCAAAGCCACGCTCTCCACCGCCTCCGGGTGGGCCAACATGCTGAACAGGATGTCCACCTCGGCCAGGTCGCTCATCTCCGCCGCCCAGGTCGCCCCCTGATCGAGCAGCGCGGCGGCTTTCTCCTGCGTCCGGTTGTGAACGGTCAATTCGACATCATCCCCGGCCAACAGATTGGCCGCCATGCGGCTACCCATAATCCCCAAGCCTACAAATCCGATTTTCATAAATCACTCCTTATATTTTTAATGGTTTCGTTACGGCAGAGTATATCACAGAATGGGCCAGGGAACCTTATCATATGTTATCTGGTGGAAGCTGATACAGTAGGTTGGGTTGAACCGCAATACCTGAGATGGCCAGGGCGGGGTGGGTTGCAAACCCGCCGTTTGACCAGGTTCAGACCTGGCCCGTTGTTCAGGGTCAAAACTCGCCGGTTATCGGGTGACAGAGACTCATTTTTTGGGTTATAGTTAGAAGGGGGAGTCTATCATGGCTCAACTATCGGTTTGCTTGTTGGGAGGCTTTGAAGTTTTCCTGAATGGAGAGGCTGTTACTGCCTTTGAGTATGACAAAGTGCGGGCGCTCTTGGCGTTCCTGGCCGTTGAAGCGACCCACGCCCACCGCCGAGAGGCGCTGGCCGGTTTGCTCTGGCCGGAACGACCGGAGACCGCGGCCCGTCAAAATCTGAGCCAGGCCCTCTTTGCCCTGCGGCGAGCCATCGGCGACCACACGGCGACGCCCCCCTTTCTGTTGATTACTCCGCAAACGCTTCAATTCAATACCGCCAGCCATTATGAGGCAGATGTGACCACATTTAGTGACCTGATGACTACTTGCCAGCGTCATGAACACCGGCATCTTGACGCCTGTTCGCCCTGTCTGGAGCGTCTGCAACAAGCCGTGGCCCTGTACCGGGGCCACTTCCTGGCCGGTCTGTCTATCCGGGATAGCGTATCTTTTGAGGAATGGGCCATTCTGCACCAGGAACGGTATCACCACCTGACCATCGAGGCGCTCCGTCATCTGGCCCACCATTTTGAGACCGACGGCGACTATGAGATGGCCCTCCAGTATGCCTGGCGCGAGGTAGAATTAGAGCCGTGGCAGGAAGAAGCGCACCGGCAGGTGATGCGGCTGCTGACCTGGCACGGCGAGCGGGGCGCGGCGCTGGCCCAGTATGAGGCCTGCCGCCAGATGTTGCGGGCCGAGCTGGATGTCGAACCGGCGGCGGAGACTGCCGCCTTGTATCAACAAATCCGCGACGGGACTCTGGGGCGTACTACCTCTGAATCTAGCGTCTCGACGGGGAGAATTTTTGCATCTGTGTCCTCATCCGGGGGGCCGGGAGAGTTCGCGGAGACTGTTTTCTCAACCTTGCGCTTCTGTCCCCTGGGACCTTTACAGCCCGGCCCTTCCTTCGTCGCCCGCCAACGGGAACTGGACCGCCTGAACCGGTTTCTAGCCACGGCCCTGACCGGTCAGGGGCAGGTCGTGTTTGTCACCGGCGAGGCGGGGTGTGGTAAAACGATGTTGCTTCAGGCATTTGCTCGCCAGGCGCAGGCAAAATATCCGGCGTTGATCGTGGTCGGGGGCCAGGGTAATGCGTTTACCGGGCTGGGTGATCCCTATTTGCCTTTCCGCGAGGTTTTACGGCAGTTGAGTGGCGATGTCGAGGCAGGGGTGGCCGCCGGAGCCATCAACCGAGAAAGCGCCCGCCGCTTGTGGAATTTACTGCCCGTCACCGCACACGTACTTTTGGAGGTCGGCCCGGATTTGATCGGAACGTTTCTACCCGGCCCGCCGTTCATTGAGCGGACGCGAGCAGCCGTGCCGCAGCCTGGTGAGGCGGCCTGGTTGAGTCGCCTGGAGAGCCTGGTGTCTCAAAAAAATGTCGAGGCTGAACCTCCGTCTCAGCCACCGAGCAATCTTTTCGAGCAATACGCGCACGTACTGAACGTATTGACCGGACATCAACCGCTCCTATTGCTGCTGGATGATTTGCAGTGGGTCGATCTGGCCTCGGTCAACCTGCTATTTTACCTGGCTCGGCAGCTTGCCGGGAGGCACATCCTGCTCGTGGGCGCCTACCGCCCGGAGGAAATCATTGCCCCGGACAACGGCAAGCCACATCCCCTTGAGCCAGTTGTCAATGAATTTAAGGGGCATTTTGGCGCTATCGAGGTGGATTTGAGCCAGGCTGACGGCCGGCAATTTGTCAATGCCTTTCTGGATATCGACCCCAACCGGCTGGATGACCCATTTCGCCAGACTTTGTACCGGCAAACCGGCGGCCATCCGCTCTTTACCGTTGAACTGCTGCACGAGATGCAGAAGCGGGGCGATTTGATTCAGGAGCCAGCCGGGCGGTGGGTTGAAGGCGCAACGTTGAACTGGACAATACTGCCGCCCCAGGTAGAAGCCAGCATTGCCGAACGCATAGGCCGGTTGACGGAGGATTTGCGAGACCTCTTGACCATCGCCAGCATCGAGGGCGAAACGTTTACCGCCGAGGTGGTGGCTCGCGTACAGGGCGTGGCCGAGCGAAAAACGGTGCGGCGCTTGAGTGCGACATTAGGCCGCAAACATCGCCTGGTGACGGCCCGCGAAATCCGGCAGGTGGCCGGGCAGCAGCTATCTCTATACCGCTTCCGGCACATTCTGTTCCAGCACTATCTGTACCAACAGTTGGACCCGGCGGAACGGGTCTACTTGCACCGGGCGGTAGGTACGGCGCTGGAAAGCTTGTACGGGGCGCAAACGGAGGAGATTGCGGCCCCGTTGGCCCGCCACTTCCAGGCGGCTCACCACTTTGAAAAAGCCGTTGATTATCTGCTGATCGCTGGCGAACGGGCGCTGAAGCTCCACGCCTACCACGAGGCCAGCCAATACTTTGCCACAGTCGGACAGTTGCTCCCGAAGCTGCGGACGACAACGGGTGAGCGGCAACGACGACTGTCCGAGGGGCTGAAGGCGATAGGCGCAGCGCAGCAACGTTGCCAATGATAGTAAAGCAGAAAGCCTCCCAGAATGAAATAAAATGACGATCACGTTCACCCAATCAACCTTTTCAGGGCCGTAGCCGCGGCCGGCGGAACCACCATTCTCGGTTCGACATCCTGCAACGCGATCAACACCGGCGTCACCACATCGTCAAGCCGCTGGGTTGTTTTGACCAGGCCGCGCAACACGTGCCGGGCGCTATCCCGCAGCCAGGCCGACTCTGCTCTTTGGATCAAAGCGTGCAGCAAGGGTCTTAACCCCGCCTCTCTAAATATTATCAAGCTCTCCCCGGCCCGCCAGCGAACCTGGATGGCGTCATCCTCCAGCGCCTCGACCAAAGCGGGCGCGGCGCTGGGGTCACCGATTTCTCCCAGGGTTTTGGCCGCTTCCCAGCGCACCTGACTATCGTGATGCTTCAGGGCCTCTATCAAAGCGGAAACTGCCGGTTGGCCGATATGGACGATGGACTCATGGGCATACCGCCGGGTGGCCGTATTGTGACTGGCCAGTTTCGTGACCAGCGTATCAATGGTTGTATCGTTCCTGGGTTGTAACATCGTTGTGCCTCCTAAACTTTGGTATTTACCTATGAAAGAACCTATGAAAGAACCTATGAAAGAACCTAT